>JAAZPG010000149.1 GCA_012797375.1 Acidobacteriota bacterium | reverse complement strand
GCTTTCGCGACCGGGCCGCCTGGGGAAAAAAGAAAAAAACTAAAAAAGGAGAGGAGGAGGGGAAAGGAGGTAACGTCTGTTCTTCATTCCATTGATTAGTACGATCCGGGCCGGCGGATCGTTGCAATGGGCGATAAGAGGTTCGCGTGAAGACTGCGGAGACAAAAACAGCCCGCAGGATTTTTCAGGAGAGAGATGAGATATAAAACAACTAACCGTCTGATTTTAAAGGAATTACAGCCTCCCCTTTTTCCTACTTTTTTTATTATATCACATCATCGATCACAAGGCAATATCTTTTTTCCAATATCCGCATTTTCGATGAATATGACTCGATGGCGACGTGTGAAACCGCGCTTCGGCGGCTTTAAATGCAAATATCCGGCTCGAATGTCCCGAAAACAGCCTGGAAAACAGTCCTTTTGACCGGAGGGAAGGCTTTGTTTAGAATGTTCTTGTTTCTATTCGGGAGAAAATCCATGGATCATGAGAGTTTTCGCCGTTACGCCCATGAATTCGTCGACTGGATCGCCGATTATCTCGAAAATATCGAGCGCTTTCCGGTCATGTCCCGGGTCAAACCCGGCGAGATCCGGTCGAAGCTGCCCGCCTCGCCGCCCGAGGAAGGCGAGCCGATGGAACGTATTTTCGCCGACTTCAAGGAGATCCTTCTTCCGGGGATGACCCATTGGCAACATCCCGGCTGGCATGCCTATTTCCCGGCCAACAACAGCCCGGAATCCATTCTCGGGGAAATGCTCATGGCCGGCCTGGGGGCTCAGGGGATGAGCTGGCTGACGTCGCCGGCGGCCACGGAGCTGGAGGACTTGGTCATGGAGTGGCTCCGGGGGATACTCGGTTTGCCGGCCGGCCTCCAGGGTGTAATCCAGGACACCGCCTCCACGGCCACCCTGGCCGCCCTGATCTCGGCCCGCGAACGGGCGACGGATTTCGAATCGAACGAATCCGGGCTGCGGCGTCCCCTGATCGCGTATGCCTCGACCGAGACGCATTCGAGCATCGAGAAGGGCGTCAAGATCGCCGGCTACGGCCGTCAAAACCTCCGCGTCATCCCGACGGACGCCGCCTTCGCCATGCGGCCGGATAAGCTCGAGGAGGCGATCCGGGCCGACAAGGCGGCCGGCTTCCAGCCGGCGGTCGCCGTAGCCACGTTGGGAACGACGTCCTCCGGGGCCGTCGATCCTCTCCGGCCGATCGGGGAAATCTGCGCCCGCCACGGCGTGTGGCTTCACGTGGATGCGGCCTACGCCGGCACGGCGGCCGTCTGCCCCGAGAACCGCTGGATCCTGGACGGGGCGGAATATCTCGATTCGTTTGTCTTCAATCCCCACAAGTGGATGTTGACGAACTTTGATTGTTCGGCGTATTTCATCCGCGATCCGGGCGCCCTGATCCGGACGTTCGAAATCCATCCCGAGTATCTCAAGACAGGCGCGGATCCCTATGTCAAGAATTACCGGGACTGGGGAATTCCCTTGGGCCGTCGCTTCCGGGCGCTGAAGCTTTGGTTCGTCATCCGGTCGTACGGGACCGCCGGCCTCCGGGCTTTTGTCCGCGAACATCTCCGCTTGGCCCGCCTGTTCCGGGACTGGGTCGCGGCCGAACCGGGATTCGAGGTTCCAGCGCCGGTGCATTTCGGGCTGGTTTGCTTCCGCTGGAACGGCGGGCGGAACGAGGAGGAATCCGCGCGGATCAACAAGGCTTTGATGGACCGGCTGAACGCCTCGGGGGAGATCGGCTTGACTCATACGGTCTTGGGGGGAAAATTCACCCTGCGCCTGGTGATCGGCTCGCGGCTGACCGAGGAACGGCATGTCCGCCGGGCTTGGGAGCTGATCCGCACGACCGCCGCCGGGATTATTTCGGCTTAAACAGGCCCGAGGGATCCGCGCCCAACAGCCCGGCTTTGACCAGGACCGGATCGGCCCGGTGGAGGCCCCGGATTTGGGCGGGGGTGAGAACCCGGTAATGGCGGGCCCGGTCGAGGGCGTCGCCGATCCAGCTGATGTCGTCGGGCGTGGTCATCCAGCGGCGGGAGTCGAACCGGCGGAGGTCGAAGGGGACGGAATACTGGCGGAGCGTTTTCTGCCCGATCGCGTTGAAGAAGATGTCGAAGAAGGACATCATCAGCTCCCGGATCGTCCGGTAGACGGGCTCCCGGAAGCGGAGAACGGTGTAATTCGATTTGGCGACGCAGCCCCAGGCTCCGTCGCGCTGGAAAACGGCCAAGACATGGTCGTCGTCGTTCCAGGAGCGCATATCGACTAAAAGCGGCGGCCGGCCGTGATACCGGAAGGCGGCGGCGGCCAAGAGCGCCCCCTCGAAGCAGTTGGCTTTCCGCTCCCGGAGAACGCGCCGGGGGGACGCCGTCCCCGGCGCCGGGTCGTAGGCGAGGCGGTTGAGAAAAAACTGGATTTTCTCCGGCGGGCCGAGGGAAGCCAGGAGCCTTCGCTCAGCCGGCGTCCAGTCGGCCTCACCGCCGCTTGTCGGCGGAGAAGCCCGGCCTCGGCGCGTGTCCGCGCCTTTTCCCGCCGGGCGGCCTCGGCTCATCTGCCGGCGGGGATTCCAGGCCGGCGGAAAAATTCCCCGGCGGGAACGATCCGGACGTTTTCCGGCCGGACGTCCAGGGAGTAGATCTGGATGACCGTGTCCTCGTTGATCACGCCGGCCGGCATGTTCGGGTTGGCATAGCGGATCGGCGATGGTTTGTTGGAGACGAGATCGTCCCGCAATTGTCCGGCGTCCGGAGTGATCACGGCGATGCAGACGTCGGACGCCTGGAGATACTTTTTCACGGCGGCGTTCACGTCGTTCCGCGTCAACCGGGGGAGAATCCGGGCGGCTTCGGCCAGAAAGTCCTCGTACCCGTAGAAACGGGAATCCATCCGCCAGCCGAGCCGTTCATCCAGGGTCTGGGCGTAAAGCTTGGTGTAATTGAGAAGGTAGGTCCGGACGAGCTCAAACCGCTCCTCCGAGAGCCCGTCCTCCACGAGCCGCTTCAGCTCGCGGAGCGTCTGGCGGATGACGAAATGGCGGTTGGAGTTGGGCAAAGGCCGGATCCAAATCGAAAAATACTGCTGCCGGCGGGCGTGACCGGGGGCCGGGAACTTGTCGCGGCCCTCGACGAAGTGTTCGATGTAGGCGTAATCCCCGTAGTTCTGCCCGCGCTCCTCGCGGATTTTCTGGAACAGGAGGGAGACGTGCTGGCGATGCTCGCCGAAATGGGCGCCGGCGACCCAGAGGGCGAAGAAATCCTTGTCGGATTTCGTGAGCGAGACGGGAAAGCCCATGGAGATGGCCGTCCCGGGCGTGTCCTTTTCGGCCAGGACGAATTGAAGGCCCTTGGGCATGGAGGCCGGCGGAAGAGCCAGCCGGGGAGTGAATCCTTCCGGGAGCTTCTCGAAGTCCCGCCGGACCTCCTCCGGGAATCCCTCCGGGTATCCCCCGGCCAGGCCGATGGTGATGTTCCCCCGGACGAAGTGCTCCCGGTAGAAGGCCTTCACGTCGTCGAGAGTCAGCCCGCCGACGGTCTCGACCGTCCCGGCGTCGGTCCGGCCGAAGGGATGCCCCTCGTATAACATCAGGCCCAGGATCTCCTTGCCGAACTGTTCGTCCATGTTGCCGGTCAAGGTTTTTTCGACGAAGGCCAGTTGGGCCGCCTTCAGCCGGTTGAAGTCCTCTTCCCGGAATCCCGGATCGAGGAGCATTTCCTTGAAGAGAGCGTAAAAAGCGGCCAGGTTGTCTCGGTGGATGGTCGCCGAAAATACGGCCGTTTCCTTGTCCAGGCTCAGGGAGACGGAGGCGGCCATCGGGAAAAAGGCCCGGCTGATATCCTCGGCCGTGCGAGAGCGGCTGCCGCCCTCGGCCAGCAGGTTCCAGGTCAGGCGGCACAAGCCGTCTTTGCCGGTGGGATCCTCGGCTGTTCCGATTTTGGTCAGAATGCGGAAGGCGACAAGGGGATTGCCGGGGACGGGAAGCAGCTCGGTCGTCAGGCGGTCCGGTCCGGAGGAATCGCCGCAGGCGGCCAGAAACACCGTTCCCGCCAGGACGGCCGATCCCAGCCACGCGGTTTTCGTCGACCGTGCTTTCATCGGGCGCCTCCTCCCGTCAAGGTGACGGTCGTTGAATTTTCCGGCCGGAAGAACTTCGCCGCGGCCGCCCGGATGTCGGCCGGCGTGATCCGATCGTACAGGGCGAACAACCGGTTGAGCGTCCCGGGATCCCCGGTCAAATTGATATAGAAGGCCAGGGTTCCGGCGACTCCGTCCGTGGTGCCCAGGGCGTCGGCTAGGGAATATTTCATGTTCGACTTGATCCGGGCCAGGTCCTCCTCCGAGACCGGCTCTTTTTTCAACCGTTCCAGTTCCCGGAGAATCTCGGCTTCGACATACGCCAGATCGTCGTCGTTTTTGACAACGGCGCTGAAGAGGAGAAGGCCCGGATCGCGGTTGTCGCCGAAGCGGGCGTTGAGGCTCAGGCATTTCTGCTCTTCCCGGACCAGCCGCTGGACCAGAGGAGAGGAGGAGTCGAAGGCGACCGCGGCCAAAAGATCCAGGGCGGCTTTGTCCGAAACAGCGTCGGAAAAAGCCGGCCCGTGGAAGCCGACGGCCAAGCGGGCAAGCGTCGGGCCCGGCCAAGGCAGGTGGGCCCGCTTGGGCGCCTTTTGCGGAGGCTCGACGGGGGTGACGAGCTCATAATTCGATTTCTCCCAGGCGCCGTAGTTGGCTCGGACTAGCTCCATCAGCCGGGCGTGGTCGAAGTCCCCGGCGACGAGAAGGAGAGTGTTGTCCGGGGCGTAAAAGCGCTTCTTATAGAGCTGGCTGTAAGCATATTGGTTGGGCATGTCCTGGATGTCCCGCAGGTAGCCCAAGGTCGTATGCTTGTAGGAATGGGCTTCGAAGGCGGTGTCGCGGAGCAGCTCGTTCAGCCGCCGGCCCGGGTTGGACACGCTGGCCAGGTATTCGCCCTCGATCACCGGCGCTTCCGTCTTGATCATCTCCTCGTCGTAGTAAAGGTTGAGGAAGCGGTCGGCCTCGGTTCGGACGACTTCTTCCAAGTTGTCCCGGCCGGCGAAGACGACGTAGTAGCACGTGTAGTCGTCCGTCGTGTAGCCGTTCGTTCCGGCGCCCAGCCGGGTGAGGAAATCGTCATAGGCAGGGCGGGGGACTTGCTTGGTCCCCTTGAACATCATGTGCTCGAAAAAGTGGGCGAACCCGGACTTGCCGGGCTCGACCTCGTTGCGCGAACCCGAGCGGACGATGGTGTAATACGCGATGATGTCCGGATTTTCGAGCGGGATGGAGACGATCTTCAACCCGTTGTCCAGTTGTTCGATGCGGAAGGGATAGGGGAAGATGTCGGATGCCGGGGCCAGGGTGACGGCCAGGGCGAGAATGAGGCATCCGGCCGGAAGCTTGGCCGAAAATCGGATCATGGGCGGACCTCCCGATGCCGAAGATGATGCGTCCGGAAATCGCGTCCCGGGGGGGACGGGCGGACGCGCGCCATTCCCGTCGACGGTCAGGCGGGGACCGTCAGTCCAGGGGCGAAAGCCATTTTTCGTATTTCGGATTTTTTCCGCGGACGATGTCCAGGTAGGCCTGGCGGAGCCGCAGGCTGACCGGTCCCGGCTTGCCTTGCCCGATGACGGTTTCGCGCCGCGGGGTGTTTCGGTCCGAGCCGTCGATGAGCTGGATGATCGGGATGACTTCCACGGCCGTCCCGGTGAAAAAAGCTTCGTCGGCTCCGGTCAGGTCGCCGGTCGAAATCGGCCCGATTTCCGTCTTGATCCCGAGATCCCGGGCGATTTCGAGAATGCTCGTCCGGGTGATCCCCTCGAGGATGGATTCGGAAAGCGCGTTGGTCCGGATGACCCCGTTTTTAACGACGAAGAGATTTTCTCCGGGGCCCTCGGCGATCCGGCCCTCGATGTTGAGGAAAAGAGCCTCGTCGGCGCCGATGGCCCGGGCCTCGAGCCCGGAGATGGTCGATTGGACATACGCTCCGCCGAGCTTGGCCCGCATGTCGACTTGGCTGTGATGGGTCCGCCGCCAAGGGCCGAGATAAACCCGGATGCCGTTGACCGCCGTCTCGCCCATATAGGATCCCCATTCCCAGGCGGCGATGACGAGCTCCACCGGGGAGGCTTTGGGGATCAACCCGAGGTTTCCGTACGCGTAGTAGAAAAGCGGCCGGATATAGCAGGACTCCATTTCGTTTTCCCGGACGGTCTGCTTGATCGCCGCGGTCACTTCCTCCGGGGTATAGGGGACTTTCATCTTGACGACATCCGCCGAGACGAAAAACCGCTCGACGTGTTCGGGAAGGCGGAAAATCTTTGGCCCGGAGGACGTCCCGTAAGCCCGGATGCCTTCAAAAACCGAGGTCCCGTAATGAAGGGCGTGGACCATCGGGTGCAAGGGGCGTTCGGACCAGGGATAGAGCTTTCCCATCAGCCAATATTTTTTTGCCTTGGGAAAATGAGTCGTGTCGAGCATCTCTTTCTCCTTCCGGGCGGCGGGCGTTCGCTTCAGAATGAGCGGTTGTCGAAAACCAAAGGTAACACAAACGGCCGGAAAGGAAAAGGTCCGCGGAACGCTCTGTTTAAGCCGAGTCAATATGTCCCCCTAACTGCCGAGCGAAAATGTCCCCTTCGAGCG
>JAAZPG010000013.1 GCA_012797375.1 Acidobacteriota bacterium | reverse complement strand
GGCCGTTTGATTCGGCAGCCATTCCGCGAGAAGCGGCGTCCGGGCTTCCGCCCCGAACCGGGCCGCCGCGACCTGATCGGAGCCGCCCGGCCGGCTGGTGAGGGCGTAGCGGAAAACGAGCGGGCCGCCCTGGCTGGCCTTAAAATTCGTCATCCAGTAGTTGTTGAGGACATAGGAAAAAACGAAGGGGCGGGCGACATCCATCTTGGCTTGCCATTTCCCGGTGTTGATGTCGCCGAGCTGGACGAGGGGGGCTTCCAGCGGAGCCCAGACCACCGTGTTTTTCGTCCCGGCCGCCTCGATCCAGTTCTGGACGGCCAGCCAGTCGCGGGTCGTTCCCGGAAGCGGATCGGCTTCGGGAGACATCGCGGCGTCCGCGATTTCGAGCCGGAGCCGGCCGTTCTCCACCCGGAAGGGAAAGGCGAAATACGCGGCCTCGGCTTCGGTCGTCTCCTCCTTGCGCATCCGGTTGATGAAATCGATCCGCTTGAGATCATCGTAAAGGATGATTTCCTGCCGGATCTCCGGAAACCGGAACATCCGGGAGGAAAGGACAAGGCTCGAGGCGACCGGCCCGCGGAAGCCGGCGGACACGGCGGCGGATTCCGGGAAATACCGCCGGAAGGCGGCCCGCTTGGACCGGTCATCGACGGCTTCCCGGCCGCCTTCCGGGTTCTCGTAAATCAGCTGGTTAAGCCCGAAGGCGGAAGCCGGATCGACCAGCTCCCGGCCCGTCTCCTTGTCGACGAGGCTTCGCAGCCCGCCGGTGACCGGATCGGCCGTCACCTGGAAAAATCGGTTTTCGATCCGGTTGTCCTCGATCACCGCTCCCGCTTCGGCCGGCGCGGAAGGCTCTCCGGGAGCAGCCGTGAAGACGGCATAGCCGATCGAGGGGACGTTCTCCGCCCGGAACATCAAGATGTTCGGGTCGAGGATCTGGAAGGGAATTTCCACTCCGGTCCGGTTGTCGATCAGACGGAACCGACCCTCCAGCTCGGCCAGGAGGCGGGGCAGAATGACCCGGACGACGTCCGTCCGGCTCCAGGATAAGGGGTTGAAAACGGCCAGGGGCAGGCCGTCGCCGGTCGTAATGCCGCGGGCCAGGACGGCCAAGCTCCGGTCCCGGACGGAGCCGGCGATTTCCCGGGCCTCATAGGCATGGGACGATTTTTGAATCCACTGGCCGCGGACCGACTCCGCCTCCGGCTCGCTGATGGAATCCTGCGAGCCCCACGTGTGCTCGTCAAACAGCATGGCCTGGGCATAGCCGTCCCGGATCTCGGCTTTCGGGAACGGCGCCCCGCTCTCAACCAGGGAGGCGGCCGCGGCCAGCTTTTCAGCCGTCGTTAAATCGTCGTGGGCCAAGCGGTTGATCCCGGTTTCATAAGCCGTCGAGCCGGCGCCGTCCGTCCAGTAATCGGGCCAGGCTTTTTTATGGACGGGGAGGGTCGCGCCGTATCGTTTCTCCAGAACCCGGAAAAATTCGCTCATCGTCGCCAGGCGGAGCCGGGGATAGGCCCACTTCGCGTTCCATTCGGCCACCCGGTCGGACAACTCCCGTTTCGGCGGACTGTTGTCCACCGGCCGGCCGCTGATCGGAAAAGCGATCAGGTCATAGGGATAGTCCCCCCGGGCTTGGAGGCCGGACAGGTATTCAGCGAGGCGCGGCTCGCTTTCGGCGTTTCCTTGATGAAGACGGAGCTCCAGGTTGGAAAACAGGTAATGCTCGCCGTTCCAGACGAGGACTTTCGCCCCGTCGGGGGATTGCCAGTAGAAGGGATTCGGCTTGCGAAGCGGGGCTCGGGCCCGCGTCTCGTTGATGCCGACGGCGAAATAATGGATTCCCGCTTGGCTGAGGATTTGGGGGGAAGCCCAGCTGAACCCGGTGACGTCGTTGTTCATCGCCGCCCCAAGGGGGAAGGCCAGGGTCCGGCTGAAATCCTTGGCCGGCAGGACGGCCCGGACGAGCTCCTCGTGGCCGAACAGATCCGAAAGCTGGACATACCAGCCCGAAAGCTCCACTCGGCCGGAACGCAGCAGGCCGGCCAGCGCCTGGACCTTCTCCGCCGGCCGGCTCTTGATGTAATTTTCCAAGGCCCAGGCGATCTCGATGTTCCAGCGGAATTTCGCCTCGTCGGGATAGGCCTCGGTCGCCCGGCAGAACTCGATGACCCGGTCCAAGTATTCGGCTTGGTTCTTGGCCGCCCGGGACGGAAAATCGGTATAGCCGAGGTCCGTGTGGGAATGGGGCCAGAGGTAAACCGTCCATTTCCGCTGGGGCGCGAGAACAAGGCTCCGGGAGGCCGTGCTGTTTCCCACCCGCACAGAAAACCGCGCCCTGACCGGCCGGGCGTGATCGGGGAGATGAACGACGACGGAGTGCCTGCCCGGCCCGATCTTCGGAAGGGCTTGGCGGATCTCGGCGGCGAATCCCCTGATCCGCAGCTCTCCGGGCGCCTCCGGTCCGGCATACTCGAGAACCGCCTCGCACTTCTGAAGAAGCGCGCCCGCTTCCTCGACGAAGAAGACCGTCGGCCGGACATCCAGCTTGAGCCGGCCCGCGGCCGGCGGCGGACCGGCGAAGGATCCAACGGCCGCCGATAAAAAAGAAGCCAGCACGCAGGTCCATAACGGACGTTTAAAAAATCGCATCGGGGCCGCCTCCTTGTCCGGTCAAGCCGGCTTCATTGTACACGAACCGCCGCGAAAACGGACATCATTTCCCGGCGGGCCGGTTTGGGTTAGAATGGACGGGAGGCATGTCATGAGCGTTATTTTTCGGAGGGCGGCGGCGGCCGGTCTCGGCCTGGCCGTCCTGGCCGCCGGCCTTCTCCCGGCCGGGGCATCGATGCCGTCCTTGTCCTGGACGATCCAAACGAGCGGAACGTCCGAAAGCTTGCGCGGCCTGTCCGCCGTGGACGAGCGGACCGCGTGGGTTTCCGGATCAAAGGGAACGGTTCTCCGGACCGTCGACGGAGGGGAGACCTGGACGGCCGTCCCGATCCCGGGCGCGGAAGAGGCTGATTTCCGCGACATCGAGGCCTTCGGTCCCGAAGAAGCCGTCGTCATGGCCGCCGGGCGCCCGGCCCGCCTCTTCCGCACGGCCGACGGCGGCCGGACATGGACGGAAACGTATTTCGACGACTCCCCCGGGATCTTCCTCGACGCCTTGGCCTTCTTCGACGGGATGAACGGCTTGGCGCTCGGAGATCCGATGGACGGCCGGTTCTTTCTTCTCCGGACTTCGGACGGAGGAAGGACGTGGCGTTCCCTCCCGCTGGAATCCCGCCCGGCCGCCCTCGAGGGCGAGGCGGCGTTCGCCGCCTCCGGAACGGCCCTTCACGTCCGGGGGAACGCGGCCTGGTTCTGCACGGGCGGGGCGGCCTCGCGGATATGGCTCTCCTCCGACGGGGGCGTCCGATGGGAAGCCGTTTCCGCTCCCCTCGGCGGCGGAACCCCGTCGTCGGGAGGATTCTCCGTTTATTTTCTCAACGAAAAGGCCGGGATCGCCGTGGGCGGGGATTACCGGAACGAGCCGGCCGACGCGGACAACGCCGCCGTCACCTTCGACGGGGGAAAAACATGGGCGCCGGTTTCCGGCCGGCGGCCGGGCGGATTCCGGGAAGCCGTCGCGGCCGTCCCGGAAGACCCATCGTCTCCGGCCGTGACCGTCGGCCCGTCCGGTTCGGACGTATCGTTCGATGGAGGACAAACCTGGATCGCGATCGGCGGTCCCGAAGGATTTCATACCCTCGGTTTCGCCGGCAACGGGCTGGCGGCCTGGGCCGCCGGCCGGAACGGCCTGATCGCCCGGCTCGTCTTTCAATAAGCGGCCTCATCGGCTTTCCAAGAGAGCCAAGCCGATCCGCCCTCAGAAGAATCCCGATCAGCGCGGGCGGCGGATCCTGAGAGCGACCGCCGGATCTTCGCCGTGGCGGACGCTTGCAGGCGGAGGGCCGAGCCTCCCGCCCCGCCCCTCATCCGAGGCGGCGCGTCCCATCGTCCTTGAAAACGAGGGCCGGCTCACTCCCGATGGAAATCGTCGTCATTCCCTCTCAGGCGGACGCCGAGGGGGCCGGCCGAGCCGGTTTCGGATGGAATTTTGAAGGACTAAACGCTGATCGCTCCCTCGCCGTCGATCGTCCGTTCGACGTAAAGGTAGCGCTTGATTTTTTGGGTCGGCGTTTTCTCGAACGGCTCGGTTTGCTCGATGACCCGGCTCAACCGGGAGAACGAGGCCACGCCTTCGTTGACCTTCGCCTTGATGTCCTCGAGAAGACGGCGGATGTGCTCGCGGATCTGGGAGGCGCTCCATTTTTTCTCGGAGAAAAACGCGTCCAGGGCTTCGTAGTTCAGGTGGATCCGGGCCACCAATCGCCCTTGCTCCTCGAAGACCAGAGACTCCTGGACGGAGTCGGTCCGGTTGATGACCGATTCGATGACCTCGGGGTAGATGTTCTCCCCGCTCGGCCCGATGATCACGTTTTTCGACCGGCCCTTGATGTACAGGAATCCGTCGGCGTCCAGGCATCCCAGGTCGCCGGTTTTCAGCCAGCCGTCGGAGAAGGCTTCGGCGGTTTTTTCGGGATCCTTGTAGTAACCCTTCATGATCATCGGACCGCGGAGCTGGATTTCTCCTTCGCCCGTCTTGGGATCGGGATCGGCGATCCGGATCTCCACGCCCTCGAGAGGCCGGCCGGCGGACCGGGGCCGGGTTTCAAACGGCTTCGTCCCCGTGACCAGGGGCGCCGTTTCCGTCAATCCGTAGCCGATGCAGTAGGGGAAACCCGCTTCGATCAGGAAATCCTCGACGTCGGGGGCCAGGGCCGCCCCGCCGATGCAGAACATATTCAATTTCCCGCCGAACGCCGCCCGGATTTTCGCCCCGGCCTTGCGGATGACCATCTTCCGCAGCGCCGGGACGGCGCAGGCCATCCGGATCAGGGCTTTTCCCCGGAGAGCGGGAAAGACCTTGGCCCGGACCATTTTTTCGATGATCAGGGGAACGGACAGGACGAAGGTCGGCTGGACCGCCCGGAGGGCGGGAAGCAGCACCGCGGCCGTCGGCGGCTTGTGGACGTAAGAGACCGAAGCCCCCTTCATCAAGCTCGTGATCAATCCCAGGGTGCATTCATAGACGTGGGCCAGGGGGAGGAGCGACAGCAAGCGGTCCTCGCAGTTCACATCGACGAGGCGGGTCGTGGCCAGGACATCGCTGACGAGGTTCCCGTGGGTGAGCATGACGCCCTTGGAATGCCCGGTCGTTCCCGAAGTGTAGATGATCGAAGCGAGGTCCTCGGACTGGACCTGCGAGGGGATCCGGCCCAGCCACTTCAAGGCCATCGCCTTGATCTTGCGGAGTTCGTGACTGCCCTCGGCGATCAGCCGGCGGAGCTTGTCCTTGCTCGTATCCGGTTTGATCACGGAAAAATCGTCGATCAGGATCCGCGTCTTGAGGTGGTCGAAGGACGCCTCGTCAATCTTGCCGTACAGCTTCTCGGAGACAAAGACGGCCTTGGCCTCGGAATGCCGGAGAACGTGATGGATTTCCGTCGGACTGAAATCCGTCAGGATCGGCACGGCGACGGCGCCCATGGAGGTGACGGCCAGGTAGGCGACGCCCCAGTGGGGACTGTTCTCGCTGAGGATGGCGACCCGGTCGCCGTGGACGATTCCCCGGTCGGCCAGGAAGGCCGCGATCTGATCGGTTTTATCCTTCAGCTGCCGGTAGCTCAAGGCGGGCGAATCGTAGAAACCGAGGGCGTTTCTGTTTTCATAGAGCTCCGCGCTCTTGGCCAGAATGGCCGGAATCGTCAACTCGTTTTTATGTTCCATGTGACTCCTCGAGTCCCGGCGCGCGCCCGGTCGGCGGCCCGGCAACGCGGGCATTGTAACGCAACCCCGGACCGAAAACAAAGGCACGAATCGCGTCGTCCCTGATCCGATCGATCATCTCCGGTCAATAATCGAAACGGGGGGCGATCTCCTCCTCCCGGATAGGTTCTCAAGCGGTTCGACCAGGGGAATCCGCGCGGCCGGCGGGTCAGAAGGCGGCCGGACGACCGGCCTTGGCGGGGACCGGGAGGTGACAGGGAGTGCAATCGATCGGCAGGTGGGAATGGGGCCGGGAGCGGAAAAGATCAAAATCGGCCTCGGAAAAAGGGACGCCGAGGAGAATCGTAGCCAGATCCTCCTCCAAGGTATTGTCGGGGACGGCCACGATCCGGCCTTTCTCCTTCCCCTCCACCTGGACGATGATCGTCGGAACCCGTTCCACGCCGGCCCGGCGCGCCTCCGGCGGTTCCCGCAAGTCCCGGGAAACGCCGATCCAAACGACCTCGATGGCCGGATTAAAGGCTTCCTCGAGCGTCTTGAGAAGGGCCGCGATCAGCTCTTGGCCGTTCTCGTCCCACGTCCCCAGGAAGACTTCGATCCGGGCGGGATTGGCGAAGCCGCGAAGGCCGTCGATCGCCCGGAAATGGGGCTCGTACTCCCGGGCGGCCCGGGCCGCTCCGGGGAGAGCCTCCAGGACGCGTTCGGAGTCCAGGAGGCCGGTCAGAACGACCGCGGCCGCCGGCGCGGCGGCGGGAACGGCGATCGACTGAATGAACAGGGCGACGGCGGCGGCACCGAAAGCGGGCCGGAGGAAAGTCGGGGTTTTCATCGGGGGACGTTTTTTCCCGGCCAGTCTAAGCCATCGGCCGGTCGAAGTCAAAACAGAGGAGACTATAGGCCGAGAAAGGCCATTCCGAGGCCGCAGGCGAGAATCGTGAAGCCGGCGACGGCATGGAGATAGCGTTCAAGGAATCTCATCGGGAGCAAGCGGAGGCCGGCGGCCGGAAGCAGGACCATCATGGCCATGGTCGCGATGGTCGCCAGGCTGAAGACGGCGGCCACGAGGACGACGCCGCCGGTGCTCTCCCGGGCGGCCGGAAACATCAGCAGGGGGATCAAGGGCTCGCAGGGGCCGAAGACGAAGATCGTGAAAAGAATCCACGGCGTCACGTTCACCGGCTTCGGTTCGGCGTGGACATGTCCCGCCCGGACGCCGTCCGTTCCTTCGGCGGAGGAATGATCGCCGTGGACGGTGCCGTCGGTGTGGACGTGAAGATGATGATGGCCCCGATTCCTCAAGCCCCGGGCCAACCCCCAGAGGAAATAGCCCAGTCCGAAGAGGATGAACAGCCCGGCGGCCACGCTGCCGCGGACGCCCTCGAAAATCTCCAGCTTGGCCACGCCCAGCCCGAACAGGATGCCGACGGCGCCGATCAGGATGGAGCTGCCGACGTGGCCCAAGCCGCAGAGGGCCGTAACGGCCAGAGTCTTCGCCATGGACCATTTCCGGGCCTTGGCCAGGACGATAAACGGAAGGTAATGATCGGGGCCGGCCGCGGTGTGAAGAACGCCGAGAGTGGCGGCCGTGGAGACGAGGGCGGTCAATCCGGGCGTCATCGAGGTTTTCCGTGGCACGAATCATACCATCTGTGCCACAAAAGATCAAGGGCGCGCGGATTCCGGACCGAGAGAGGATCAGCCCGGCCGGAATTCCTCCCGGCGGACGGTCGCCCGGGCGATCCGGGCGGGGACGGGGTTGACGCCGATCCCCGGCCCCTCGGGCACGCGGATCGTCCCCGGCCCGCTCAACTCGATGAACGGATCGATGATGTCTTCCCGATAATAACGCCGGCTGGCCGAGAGATCATGGGGCAGGGAGAAATTCGGGAGGGAGGCGAGGTGAAGGTTGTGGGCCCGCCCGATTCCCGATTCGAGCATCCCGCCGCACCACACCGGGACGCCGGCCGACCGGCAATGGTCGTGGATCGCCCTGGCCTCGACGACGCCGCCGACCCGGCCGACCTTGATATTGATGATGCGGCAGGCGCCCATCTCGAGAGCCGCCCGG
>JAAZPG010000148.1 GCA_012797375.1 Acidobacteriota bacterium | reverse complement strand
GCGGCCCGCTCGGTGTTTTTCAGACCCAAGCCGGCCGTCTGCGTGGCCAGCTCGGCCTGGGCGTAAGCCGCCCGGGACAGGACCGTGTTCAAGCCGATGTCCAGGGTCAAGGCGACGCTCCAATTCTCATATCTGAATCCGAAGACGTCATTCCAGGATTCCGACCGGTAACCGGGGATGGTTCCGATGATGTCGCCGAAATACTCGCTGTCGTAAATCAGCCGCGTCCCGGAGACGCCCGGACTGGCATAGGACGCGTTGAAGCTCAGGGCGGGGAGGAGCTGGTTGCGGGCATAATCGAGGTTGAGGTTCTGGGTTTTGAGGTTGATCCGGGAGATCCGGAGATCCGGTCTTTTCTCCATGGCCACGGCCAGGGCTTCATCCACCTCGATCAGCCGTTCCTCGAAACGGGGGGAATCCAGGGCGACGATCTCCCGGAGCCCCTGTTCCTCTTCCGGGGTGAAATTGAGGAGGTTTTTCATCTGGTCTTCGTTGGCCTTGACCGCCGCCTCGGCCGCTAGAATGCCCGCTTCCCTCGTGGCGACTTCGCTTTCGGCGGCCAGGATGTCCATGGGCGCCAGCGTGCCGATTTCCACCGACCGCTGGTTTTTCGCCAGGAAATCCCGGGCCAGCTCGAGCGACTTGCGCTGGACCTTGAGGTTTTCGATGCTGTACACGAGATTCCAATAGGACTGGATGACGCTGAAGATCGTATCTTGGATGGTTTTATGAAGCTGGATCTCGGAGACATCCAGGTTGTTCCGGGCGATGACGATCTCCATCTGGGTCATCTTCAGCCCGAAATTCCGCAACAGGGGCTGGGAGAAGGAGAGCTGGAGCTGGCTGTTGTACCGCGGATTAATCGTCGTTCCGGTCTGGTTGGTGTCCGTCATGGCCGACGACACGCCGAGGGTCACCGTCCCGCCCAAGGGGATGACTTCGGTGATCTGGGCGGAATAGTTCCCGTATTTCGTCAAGGTCTCGTCCTGGGATTCCAGCCAGGAAAACGAGGGACTGCTCGAGTTCCTCTTCGTCAGGCCGAAGCTGAAATTGGGGAGAAACTTTTCCCGGGCCTTTTGGACGGACAAGGCGGAGCCCTGGGGCGTCAAGACGGCCACCTGGATGGAGAGGTTGTTCCGGAGGGCCCGGACGAGGCATTCCTCCAGGGTCAGAGAGAGGGATCGGGTCGTTTCCTGGGCCCCCGCCGTCGCAGCGAGGAGGATCAAGGCCGCGGGAACGGCGATCCGTCGCGGGATATGCATCTTCTTTCTCCTTTGGTCGTTTCAACCCTTATTCGTACCGCAGGGCCTCGATCGGGTCAAGCTTGGACGCCTTCCGGGCCGGATAAAATCCGAAGAAAATGCCGACCGATCCGGAAAAGGCGAACGCCAGGAGGACCGATGACCAGGATACCATGGTCGTGATGGAGGCGAAAACGGGGATGTATTTAAGGACCTTGGAGACGCCGATCCCCAGGATGATCCCCAGAAGTCCGCCGGCGAGGCTCAGGACGATCGCTTCCGCCAGGAACTGGAGAAGGATGTCCCGCGGCCGGGCCCCGATGGACATCCGGATGCCGATCTCCCGGATGCGTTCGGTCACCGAAACCAGCATGATGTTCATGATCCCGATGCCGCCGACGAGCAGCGAGATGGAGGCGATGGAGCCGAGCAGGATCGTCAGGATCCCGGTCGCTTCGGCCGCGCCCTCGGCCACCTCGGACATGTTCCGGACGACGAAATCATCGGTCCCGCCGTCGGGAATCCGGTGGCGGATGCGCAAAAGCTCGGTGATTTCGTCCTGGGCCTCCTTCGTTTTCGCCTGGGAAACCGCCGACACGTCGATGGACTGGAGATACTCCGAGCGGGAGAGGCGGTTGAGGGCCGTCGTATACGGAACGCAGACAAAGTCGTCCCGGCTGCCGAAGCCCCCCGATTCCCCCTTGGACTTGAAAACCCCGAGAATCAAAAAGGGCACCCGGGAAATGCGAATGGTCTTGCCGACGGCGTCCTCATCCTCCTCGAAGAGGTTTTTCTTGATGTCGGCCCCGATGACGCAGACCTTGGCCGCTCCGCGGACCATGCTCTCGTCGAAGAAAGCGCCGTCCTCGATATCCCACTTGCGGACGAGGGGATAGCTCTCTCCGGTTCCTTGGACCATCGTGTTCCAATTGTTGTTTCCATAAATGAGCTGGGCCCGGGTCGAGACGCTGGGGGAGACGGCCTCGACCGAGGGCAGCTGCCCGATGGCCTTGGCGTCCTCGGCTGTCAAGCGGTTGAATTGGCCGGTCTGGGTCCGGGCGCCGCCCATCATCCGCCAGTTGCCGGTGACGAACATCAGGTTCGTCCCCATGGACGCGAACTGCGATTCAACGGCCGCCCGGGCCCCGGCTCCGATGCTGACCATGGCGATGACCGCGGCCACGCCGATGATGATGCCCAGGCAAGTGAGAAACGTCCGCATCTTGTTCCGGGCCAGGGCCCGGAGCGAAACGCGCAATATCCGAAAGACGTTCATTCCCGTGCTCCTTGGTCAGTCTTCCCGGACGACAAGGCCGTCTTTCATATGGAGGCGGCGCTTGGCCCGGGCGCCGATGTCCGGCTCGTGGGTCACCATGACGATGCTGATGCCGTCTTCATGGTTAAGCCGCTCGAAGACGTTCATGATCTCGTCGCTCGTTTTTGAATCCAAGTTGCCCGTCGGCTCGTCGGCCAAAATCAGCCGGGGCTTGTTGAGGAGCGCCCGGGCGATGGCGACCCGCTGCTGCTCACCGCCGGAGAGCTGATTGGTCTTGTGGGCTTCCCGGCCCTTGAGGCCCACGGCCGCCAGCGACGCCCGGGCCCGGGCCAGCCGTTCCTTATGGGAGACATTGGCGTAAATCAGGGGCAGCTCCACGTTTTCCAGGGCGGTCGTCCTAGGCAGAAGGTTGAAGGACTGGAAAACAAAACCGATCTTGCGGTTGCGGATGCCGGCCAGAGCGTCGCGGCTCAGGGTGGAGATATCCTCCCCGTCCAGGAAATAGCGGCCGCTGGTCGGCTTGTCGAGGCAGCCGATGATGTTCATCAGGGTCGATTTACCCGAGCCCGAGGCCCCCATGATCGCCACGAAATCCCCGGTCGGGATAATGTTGCTCACTCCGCGGAGAGCCCGGACCTCGGTTTCCCCGACGATATACGTCTTGGTGATGTTCTCCAGCCGAATGATGTCTGCGTTCATGATTGCCGGTGCCTTCGTTCTCAGCGGCGGGGCGGTCCCATCATCATCATGCCGCCCATCGCGGAACCCTGCGCCTGGGTCGAGGCCGCGGCACCTCCCGTCCCCAGGATCACTTTCATCCCTTCGCTTAAGTCGCCGTTCAGCAAGGCCGCGTAGGTATTATCCGTGATGCCGGTGCGGACGGGAACGGGACGGATTTTACCAGATTCCTCGAGAACCCAGACCTGGCCGAAGCCGTCGCGGCTGCGGGCGGCCGCGAATTGCTTGCGCATCTCTTCGGTGACCGGCCCCGTCGGGCGCGGGCCGGAGCCTTCGGGCCGGGGCCCGGATCCCCGCAGAGCTTCCCGCTTGGCCCTCGCCTCTTCCCACATTTTTTTCATCTCTTCCTCGGACAGGGAGGGCGTGAATTTCAGGGCGGCCCGCGGAATCTTGACCGTTCCCCGGGCTTCCCCGGTGATGATCGAGACGGTCGCGGTCATCCCCGGCTTCAGCTTCAAGTCCGGATTGCTGGTCTTGATGATCGTCGTGTACGTGACGACGTTGTTAGTGGTCGTCGGCGAATTGCGGACCTGCTGGATCTCGCCGGTGAAGACTTCGCCTTGGAAGGCGTCCACCGAAAACCGGACCGCTTGGCCTTCCTTCACCCGGCCGATGTCGGCCTCGTCCACGGGGCATTCAACCTGCATCTTGGTCAGGTCGCTGGCCACTTTAAAGAGGATGGGCGTTTGGAAACCGGCGGCCACCGTCTGACCGATGTTGACGTTCCGGGTGATGACCGTTCCATCGATGGGAGAGCGGATGATGGCATAGGACAGGTCGACCCGGCTGGAATCGAGGGCTGATTTCTGCTGGGCCAAGCTCGCCTCAGCGACCTGGAGATTCACCTTGGCCGTGACGTAATTGGCCTCGACGGTCTCCCGCTCCTCGTGAGAGACGAGCTGGCGGTCGAACAAATCCTGAGTCCGCTCCCATTTTTTCCTGGCGTTTTCGAGGTTGACCTTCGCCTGTTCAAGGGACGCCTGGCGGCTCAAGTAGCTGGCTTCGTTCTGCTGGACTTTGGCCTTCAGAATCTCCTGGTCGATTTCGGCCACGACTTGGCCGGCCGTGACGACGGAATTGAAATCGGCGTGAAGCTGGACGATCTTGCCCGAAACTTGGCTCCCGATTTCGACGATGTCGACGGGATTGACGGTACCAGAGGTGACGACCAGGGACTCGATGTCGCCCCGGGTCAGGGCTTCCGTCCGGTACGGGAGCGCATTGTTCTTGCCTTTCTTAATAAAGGAAATGCCGATAATCAGGACGGCGATAGCGGCTAGAATCACCGCTCCCGCCAGCACTTTCTTTTTCATCTTTGTTCTCCTTCGAGAAGCCGCCGTCCGGGGGCCGGCCCGGGCCGGACGGCCGGGAACCGGAATCCTTGCTCCGCGACTTGCGGAATTTTTCCATCATGGCGCTTTGCTTGGCTTTTTGTTCCGGGGTCAGGACGGTATCAATTTCCTTCCGGATCTCGGCCCGGATCTCTCCCAAATGCTTATAGAAATCGGACCGCAGGGCGTCGATCCGCGCGTCATTTTTCTTGAAGATCTCTTCCATCCGGGCTTTTTGCTCCCCGGAGAGGCCGAGGTCCTTCTCCCACTGGTCCGGCGACGGGCCGGGGCGGTGATGCCCCCTGGGAAAGAAAAAGACGCGGTCGATGAACATGCCGGCCGCCGCGCCCGCGGCAAACGCCAGCCCCAGTGAAAGAACGATTCCCCAACGCGTTTGTTTCATGGCCTTCATCTCTTTCCGGCGGGCTGTTCATCGGCGGCGAACAGCACCGTCAGGTCGCGCACGTCCCGGCGGCCTTCCTCGATGATCGCCCGGGTTTCCGCGATCGGATTTCCCTCGGTCAGGAGCAGGGCTTCCGAGCCGGACAGGTCGGAGGACCGCGAGGAAGGGAACAAGAACAAGGTGGCGAGGACGAACCCGGCGATCAAGGACAGGGAAATCGGGATCGCCTCGGCCCACAAGCGGGCCCAAGCCGCGGGCAGGGCGGGGCCTGAGGCCGTCATCCGGGATTCAAGACGTTCCCAGAAGCGGGGAAGCGGCTCGGGAACAGCCGAGCCGGAAAGCCGCCGGCGGATCTCGGCGTGGGCCTCGGCCCGTTTCCGGCAAGCCGGACACTCCGCCAGGTGCCGCTCCATCGACCGGCGGTCCGGCGCGGAAAGATCCCGGTCAAAGGCCGCGAGAAGACAACGCTCCACCCGGCGGCAGCTCATGGCCTTCCTCCTTCGGCTTCAAGATAGGGCTCCATTTTCTTTCGAAGCATTCTCCGGGCGCGGAAAAGGCGGGAATCGACCGTTCCCGGGGCGATCCCGAGAATCCGGCCGACTTCCTCATAGGGAAGCCCCTCCACGTCCCGGAGGGTGAGAATCGCCCGGAATTTCGGCGGCAGTGTTTCCATGACCCGGAAAACCTCTTTCCGCCGTTCTTCCTCCTCGCGTTCGCGGAGACGGAGGCCGGTTTCTTCGTCGACGGAAACCGGGCCGTCGCCGACATCGTCGAGGGAAACGGTCCGGCGGCGCGAGGCTTTCCGGAGATGATCCTTGACGTGATTGACCGCGATCCGGTAAATCCACGTCCCGAATCCCGATTCGACGCGGAACGACGGCAGCGATTGGTAGGCCTTGAGAAAGATCTCCTGGGCCAAGTCGTCGGCCGTGGCTCTGTCCCGGACGAAGCCGTAAGCCAGGGCGAATATTTTCCGGTCATACATGCGCACCAGCTTTTC
>JAAZPG010000147.1 GCA_012797375.1 Acidobacteriota bacterium | reverse complement strand
TACTTCGTCCTGGACAACGTCCGGGACGGCGCGTTCTGGACGGCCAGCCGGCTCTACGGCCTGACCTTCACTCCGCTTCCGGACATCCCGCGGCCCCAACCCGACGCCCAGGCCTTCGAGGTCATGGAGGCGGACGGCTCGCCGTGCGGCGTTCTTTACCTGGATTTCCACCCCCGGGCGGGCAAGAACGGCGGAGCCTGGTGCGGAACGTACCGCAGCCAGAACCGAATCTTCGGCAAGGACGTCGATCCCGTCGTGACCATGGTCATGAATTTTTCCGTGCCCTCGGGAGGCCGTCCGGCCCTGTTGACCCTGGAGGAGGTGGAGACGCTGTTCCACGAGTTCGGGCACGCCCTGAACAACCTCTTGTCCGACATCACCACCGGAACCACCTTCCGGTCTCCGGACTTCTCCGAGCTTCCGTCCCAGATCATGGAGCACTGGGCCGCCCATCCCACAGTCGTCAAGCATTACGCCAAGCATTTCCAGACGGGGGAGGCCATCCCCGACGCCCTGGTCGCCAAGATCTCCAACAGCCGCTTGTTCAACCAGGGCTTCGATAACGTCGAGTACCTGGCCGCCTCCCTCCTGGACATGAAGATTCATACCTTGACCGAACCGGTCGACCTCGACATCAACGCCTTCGAGAAGGCGTACTTCGATTCGATCGGATTGATCCCGGAAATCACCAGCCGCTACCGGAGCACCTATTTCACGCACATCATCGGGGGGTACGCGGCCGGCTATTACGGCTACATCTGGTCCGGGGTCTTGGACGCTGACGCCTTCGAGGCCTTCAAGGAAACGAGCCTCTTCGACAAGGCCACGGCCGAGTCCTTCCGCCGCAACGTCCTGGCCCGCAACGGGACGGCCGACTTCATGAAGATGTTCGTTGATTTCCGCGGCCGCGAGCCCCGGATCGAGCCCCTGCTTAAAAACCGGGGCTTGACGGATTGAGCGGGGAATCCATGAAGCGCCGCGCCGTCTTCGTCCCGGCGGTCTTCCTCGTCCTCGCTTTGACCGGGGCCGGCCCGGCGGCCGCGGCCCGCCCGGCGCCCGCTCTTGAGAAGAAAATCAAGGAAATCACGGAGGCCCTCGCGCCCGGGCTCATCGACCTCCGCCGGGACATCCACGCCCATCCCGAGCTGGGCCTCCGGGAATTCCGCACCTCGGCCCTGGTCGCCGATTATTTCCGTAAGCTCGGCCTCGAGGTTCGGACGGGATTCGCGACGACGGGCGTCATCGGGATCCTCAAGGGAGGGAAGCCCGGCCCGGTCGCGGCCCTGCGCGGCGATATGGACGCCTTGCCCCTGACGGAGGAGACGGATCTTCCCTTCGCCTCCCGGGAAAAAGCAGTCGTCGACGGCCGGGAAACGGGCCTGATGCACGCCTGCGGCCACGACATCCACACGACGATCCTCCTCGGTGTCGCCGCCGTCCTTTCGGCCGTCAAGGCCGATCTTCCCGGCACGGTCGTTTTCATTGCCCAGCCGGCCGAGGAAACCGTCGGCGGAGCCGCTCTCATGATCCGGGACGGGGCGTTTCGGGATCTCGTTCCCGAGGCCTTTTACGCTTATCACGTCGACGACACGCTCAAGGCCGGCCGGATCGGGTACGCCTCCGGATTCATGTCGGCCAACGTCGACGGCTTCAGCCTGGAAATCCTCTCGGAGGGCTGCCACGGGGCCAGCCCCTGGCTCTGCGTGGATCCCATCGTCGT
>JAAZPG010000146.1 GCA_012797375.1 Acidobacteriota bacterium | reverse complement strand
TGCTCCGGGGCATCATGATGCGGGGGGCGGGATTCGCGGCCGGCTGGGAGGACCTGGCCGCCCTGGCGGTCTTTTCGGCCTTCACCCTGACGCTGGCGGCGATCCGCTTGAAAAAGATCAAGCTGGCCTGAGGCGGGCATGCTCGGGAAAATGATCCGCAAGGAGCTGCTCCAACTGCGGCGGGACAAGCGGATGTTCCCCATTTTGATCGCCGCCCCCGTTCTCCAGCTTCTCATTCTCGGCTATGCGGCCAACTTCGACATCGCCGATTTGCCGGCGGCCGTCTGCGACCTGGACCGCACGGCGGAAAGCCGCGGCTTCCTGAACGTCTTTTTCGGGAGCGGCTATTTCGTTCGGGCGCTCGACGTCCAGGGCGGGGCCGATCTCGACCCCGCCCTGGAGCGGGGCCGGGCCCAGATCGGCCTCGTCGTTCCTCGGGGTTTCGGCCGAGCCCTCGGCCGGGGCGAGGGAGCGAAGGTCCAGGTCGTCGTCAACGGCTCGGACCCCAATTCCGGCATCAACGGCTACGCCTTCGCCCTTCAGGCGGCGGCCCGGTATTCGACGGCCGTCCTGGTCGAGCGGATGGCCGCCGCCGGAATCGCCTCGATCCCGGCGGTCGATCTCCGGACCCGGATCTGGTTCAACCCGGAGCTGAAAACCCGCCATTTCATGGTCCCGGCCCTGTCCGGGCTCATTCTCATGATCATCTCCATCATGCTCACGGCCATGACGCTCGTCCGGGAAAAGGAAACCGGAACCATCGAGATGCTGGTGGTGACCCCCGTCAAGAAGCTGTCCATGCTGGCCGGGAAGCTCCTCCCCTACCTGGTCATCGGGCTGGTCGAGGTGGGCCTCATCGCCCTTGTGGCCGTCTTCTGGTTCGGAGTCCCTTTCCGGGGCTCGGTCGGGCTGCTCGTCCTTGGATCGCTGCTCTTTCTTTTCAACACCCTCGGCCTCGGCCTGTTGGTTTCCACCGTTTCCCGAACCCAGCAGCGGGCGATGATGGTCGTCATGTTCGCCGTCATGATGCCGTTCATCTACCTGTCGGGATTCATCTTCCCGATCGAGGCCATGCCGAAGGCCTTCCAAGCCGTCTCCCGGCTCATTCCCCTGACCTATTACCTGGAGATCGTCCGCGGCCTTTTTCTCAAGGGATCGGGATTCGCCGACCTGGCCGGTGCCCTGGCCGCCTTGGCCGGATTGGGGACGGCCGTTTTCGCCTTGTCCGTTCTCCGGTTCCGGAAATTCCTCTGACTTTATTTCAGAAAAGGAAGCAGGCGCTCGAGGGGAAGCGCCTCGACCTTGCGGCCGCCGCTCCCTTCCATGGTTTCCGCCTGGAAAAGGGAATTGAGGACGGCCTCCTCGGCCGCCTCGGCCGCCGCCAGGAAAAGAGGAGTCATCTCATCGTCGCGCAATTCCCGGCCGGAAAGAACCGTCGAGCCGGACTCGTGGGGAATCCGCATGTCCAGGTTCGTGGAGAAGGCGATCACGTAATCGCCGCTTCCATTGGCGCCGACGGATCCGGTCCGGGCCAGCCCGAAAACGGCCCTTTTGGCGAGCCGCTCCAGATTGCGGGCCCGGAGAGGCGCGTCGGTCGCGACCACGATCATGCACGAGCCGTCGGCCCGGGATTCGGCCAATTCATCCTTCAGGTAGTACCGGTCCAGGAGGATCCCGGCCGGCGCGCCGGCGACTTGCAGAACGCCCCCGTAATTCGTCTGGACGAGGACGCCGACCGTGTAGCCGCCCAGCG
>JAAZPG010000145.1 GCA_012797375.1 Acidobacteriota bacterium | reverse complement strand
TGGGCCGTCTTGGCGTTGGCCCTGTTGATCGCCGGCGCTCTTCTCCAGGGCTTCCAATCCCCCAGCCCGCTGGCAAAAAAAATCGCGTTCCTCAAAAACAAGCTATCGAATTCGGAGCCCGCCCGTCCGGCCGATATCGACGGGGGAATCCGGATCCCCGGCCTGAAGGAGGGTTGACCATGAACGAACACGACAAGAACCGGGTCCGCGGCCGGGCCGCCGTCCGGTGGTTGATCGCCGCGGCTTTCATCGCGGGCGTCGCCCTCTCGGGGCTTTTCGCCGGGATGGCGAACCGGGCGGGTTTATTTTTCCTCTTCCTGGGGACGGCCGCCTCGGTCCTGACGGGTTTTTCCCGGTCCGAAATCCGGGAGGCGTTCCGGCTCGCGGCCGGAAAATCCGGAACGCCGGAAGCCCGGCGAGAGGCCGCGTCCTTCTGGGAGGCGGCCGCCCGCAACGCCTGGGCTCTCGGCGTCATGGGAAGCCTGCTGAACTTCACCGTCGTTCTCGGCGGCGGAAGCGGCGGGATCGCCGATATCAGCGACCGGATGATCCAATCGTTCATTGTCACTTTTTACGGCCTCGTCCTGGCCGTTCTCTTGCTGGTCCCGGCTATGAAGATCTCAGGTCTTGCCGGAAACGGGGAGCCCGGCCCGGGTCCGAGGCCGTCCCGCGGCGGGCCCTTTCTCTTCGAACGGGTGACGGGCTATGTCCTCTTCGCCGTTGTTCTCGGACTGACCGTCCTGTCCCTCGTTCGAAGCGTCCCGCCCGGCGGCCCGCTGTCCGCGGCCGAAGTCATGCTCCATGGCCCGGCGGCCCTCTTCATTTTCGGCGGATCGATCGCCCTGGCCCTTTTCCTGGGAACCGGAAGAGGGGCCTGGACGTTCGGATTCGGAATGACGGGCCTCGCCGCCCTTTTTCTCGGCTTGATTCAAACGATGTTCGGATTCGTCCACACGGACATCAAGGAGATCTCCGCGGCCATCGCCTTCATCATTTCGTCTTCCCTCTATGCTCTTCTCGGTCTGGTTCTCGTCGCCGCCCCCCTGGAAGACCGCAAGCGGCCGGACGGGGGGGATCAGCCGGGGAGGCTCAGCCGAGTCCTGTGGATGGCTTTCCCGTTCGTGGCCTTCATCTTCCTCGTCCTGAGCTGGATCTTGGTCATCACGCCAATGAAAAGAACCGGCTGAGCCGCGTTCCTCCTCCGAAAGCCGCGGCCGTTTGATTGATTTTCCCCGGCCGTTGATATAATCATATCCCATCCCCCGAGGAGGCTCCCGCCATGAAGCGCCGCGACTTCGTCTCCAAGGGCCTCGGCACCGCCGCGGCCGTTTCCCTTCCCTTCCTCGGAACGGCCGGACGGCCTCTTTCCGCCGGCCGCGAGTCCGCCCCGCCCCCCGACGGCGGAACCAGCCGCTTCAAGCTCGGTTACGCCCCGCCCTTCGGCCTGTTCAAGGCCCACGCCGGGGACGACCCGGCCGCCCAAATCCGCTTCTGCGCCGACGAGGGCTTCACGGCGATGTTCGACAACGGCCTCATGGGCCGGCCGGCCGCCCAGCAGGAGCTGATCTCCCGGGAGCTGGCCGCCCGCGGCATGAAGCTCGGCCCGTTCGTCCTTTATTCCGATTTCGGGGTCAAGTCGTTCGTCCTCCGGGACAAGGACGTCCGGGCGATGCTCGTCGAACGGATGAAAAAGGGCGTGGAGACGATGAAGCGGACCGGCTGCGCCCAAGCCCTCGTCGTTCCGGGGCGCTTCGACGAAAGCCTCGCCTGGGAATACCAGACGGCCAACGTCGTCGACAACCTCCGGGCCTGCCTGGACGTCTGCCGCCCGGCCGGCCTCGTCCTCGTGCTCGAGCCCCTCAATCCCAAGGACCACCCGGGCCTGTTCCTGACCAGGATTCCCCAAGCCTATGCCCTCTGCCGGGCGGTCGACGATCCCCACTGCAAGATCCTCGACGACCTGTATCATCAGCAGATCACCGAGGGCAACCTCATCCCCAATATCGAGGCCGCCTGGAGCGAGATCGCCGCTTTCCACGTCGGCGACAGCCCCGGCCGTAAGGAGCCGACGACCGGGGAGATCAACTACCGGAACATCTTCAAATGGATTCACGGCAAGGGATACCAGGGTGTCCTTTGCCTGGAGCACGGCCTCAGCCGCCCCGGCAAGGAAGGCGAGCGGGCGGTCATCGAGGCCTACCGGGCCTGCGACGCGTTCTAACCGTCCTCGGGTCGTCTCGACAAAGGAGGAAACGCCATGAGCTTGAGCAAGAACATCACCCGCCGCGATTTCATCAAGACGACCGCCGCCGCCTCCCTGGCCGCGGCCATTCCCGGAAACCTCGGCTTGTTCGCCGCCGGATCGGACGCCCTTCGGATCGGCGTCATCGGCTGCGGCGGCCGCGGAACCGGAGCGGCGATCAATTGCCTCGAGGCCG
This sequence comes from Acidobacteriota bacterium, assembly GCA_012797375.1. Classification (GTDB taxonomy): domain Bacteria; phylum Acidobacteriota; class Aminicenantia; order Aminicenantales; family UBA4085; genus JAAZPG01. Next base: position 1,246 of record JAAZPG010000145.1, on the reverse strand, counting down.
CCGAGGGAATCGAAATCGTCGCCCTCGGCGACTTGGTCCCGGACCGGATCGAATCCTCATACCGGAAGCTCATGGAAAAATTCCCGGACCGGGTCCGCGTCCCGGCCGGCAACCGGTTCACCGGCTTCGACAACCATCTCAAGGTCTGCGCCCTTCCCGAAGTCAACCTGATCGTCACCGCCGCCCCGCCCGGCTTCCGGCCGATTCACCTGAAAGCCGCGGTCGAGGCCGGCAAGCATGTCTTCATGGAGAAGCCCGTGGCCGTCGACCCGGCCGGCGTCCGCGCGGTGATCGCCTCCTCCGAGGCGGCCGCGGCTAAGGGATTGGCCGTCGTCGCCGGCACCCAGCGCCGCCACCAGAAAAGCTACCTCGAGCTCATGCGGCGGATCCGGGACGGGCAGATCGGCGAGATCGTCGGGGCCCAGTGCTACTGGAACCAAGGGGATCTCTGGGTCAAGCTCCCGGAGCCCGGGATGAGCGAAATGGAGTGGCAGTGCCGCAATTGGCTCTACTTCACCTGGACGTCCGGCGACCATATCGTCGAGCAGCACGTCCACAACATCGACGTGGTCAACTGGGCGATCGGCGCCCTCCCGAAGAACATCGTCGGGATGGGCGGCCGCGAAGTCCGGAAAGCCCCCGAGTACGGCAACATCTACGATCATTTCGCCGTCGAGTTCGAGTATCCGAACGGCGTCCGGGTCGCCAGCTACTGCCGTCAGACCGAGGGCTGCGCCGACCGGGTGGAGGAGCGGATCATCGGGACGAAAGGCACGGCCTTCGGCTACGGCGAGATCAAGGGCGAGAAGCCCTGGACATTCGAAGGTCCGGAGCCCGATCCCTATGTCCAGGAACACGCCGACTTGGTCGCCTCGATCCGGGCGGGAACGCCGCTGAATGAGGGCCGGCGGATCGCCGAGAGCACGATGTGCGCGATCATCGGCCGGATGAGCGCCTACACCGGACGGGCGATCTCCTGGGATTGGGCGATGAACGCCTCGAAGCTCGACCTGTCGCCGGCCCGGTACGAGTTCGGCCCCAACCCGGTCGATCCCGTGGCCGTCCCCGGGAAGACGCCGCTTATTTAAGCTCGGACGCGGACCGGGGAAGGCTCTACCGGATGACCCGGCCGCGGACAAAGCCGATGGAGCCCCCGCCGCTTCCGGTTGATTCCAGGATCACATCGCCGCCGACGTCGTCGATCTCGATATCGCCGGAGCCGTCGTCGACCGTGACGCTTCCGCCG
>JAAZPG010000012.1 GCA_012797375.1 Acidobacteriota bacterium | reverse complement strand
TGGACGAAGCGGTCGCCCGCCTGGAGGCGGAGTCCTCCGCGTCCCGAGGAAATCAAAGGTGACCTCCGCTCGGCGAGTCGGAATCTTCGGGGGGACCTTCGATCCCGTCCATAACGGCCATCTTCAGGCGGCCGCGGCCGTTCGATCGCGCTTCAAACTGGACCGCGTGCTTTTCATTCCCTCTCGCATTCCGCCGCACAAGCGCCGTTCCGATATGGCTCCGGCCGCCGCCCGCCTGGCAATGGTCGAGGCCGCCGTCCGGGGGACGAAGGGATTCAGCGCCAGCCCTTTGGAGGTCCGTTCGCCGCGAACGTCCTACTCGATCCATACCCTGGCGAAAATCCGGAAGCAGATGCCGGCCGCCCGGCTGTTTTTCATCCTGGGAGCCGACGCCTTTGGCGAGATCAAGACCTGGCGGGAATGGCGCCGCGTGCTCGGCCAATGCATTTTCATCGTCACGACCCGGCCGGGAACCAGCCTCCGGGCGGCCCGGGCGGTCCTGATGCCCGAATACGCGGTCCGCATGGCCGCGGTTCGGAAGACGAGCGATATCGAGGCTCTCATCCGGGCCGGCCGATCGATTTTTTTCCTTAGGATCCAGGCCCTGGCGGTATCCTCCTCGGACATCCGTCGGCGGGTCGGAGAAGGACGGCCGATCGAGAGCCTGGTTCCGGCCGGAGTGGCCGCCCTTATCCGCTCCGGCAATCTCTATCGGGGACAAAAAAATGACCAAACCGAAAAAAACATCAGCCAAAGCCGTCGCGGCGGCGAAAACCGCAAAATTAACGCGGAGGCTGCTGCCGCCCGCCCTGAAAGCGGCGATCGAAGCGTCCTTAAACAAGAAAGCGGAGGACGTCGTCGTCCTCGACCTCAGGGCTGCGGTCACGTTCACTGAATTTTTCCTGATCATGACCGGGCTGAACGTCCGTCAAACGGGGGCCCTGGCCGAGGCGATCGAACACGACCTCAAGGCCATGAATCTTCGGCCGATCGGGATGGAGGGCGCGGCCCGGGGAGAATGGATCCTGATGGATTACGGGTGGTTCATCGTTCATATCTTCTCCCCCGCTTCCCGGGACTATTATGCCCTGGAGCGGCTCTGGGGCGATGCGGCCAGCTTGATGGTCTGAGGCGTCTTTCGCCGGGGAGAGGCAAAAGGGATGCGGATCCGGATTCTTTGGCCGGGAAGGACGAAAACGGCGGCGGTCCGCGCGCTGGAGGACTTTTATCTGAAGCGTCTCGCCGGTTTGTTGCCCTGCGAAATCGTCGTCACCGAGGCTTCCCGGGGCCTGGACGAGAAGGAAACCGAAAAAATCTTGGAAATTGAGGCCCGGGGGCTTGAAAAACGGCTTAAAGATGATTATATTGTCTGCCTATCCGACAAAGGGAGAGAGATGAATTCTGAAGATTTCGGCCGTTTCATCGAGAAACGAGCGGTCTCTGGAACGAAATCGCTGGCCTTTGTCGTGGGCGGGTTTCTGGGTTTGGCGCCCCGGATCCTGGACCGGGCCGATCTCCGGATGTCGCTGTCCAAGATGACCCTGTCCCACGAGCTCTGCCGCGCGGTTTTGCTGGAGCAGATCTACCGCGGCGCATCACTCATGAAAGGAAGATCTTATGCCAAGTAAAGGGAGCGTCGTGAACAAGAAAGAGCTGGAAGCCGTCAAGAAAACCCTTGAAACGCGGCGGGGCGAAATCATCAGGAAGCTTAGCGAAGCCCAAAACCAGAGTAAAATCATCGAAACCGACATCGCCCAGGATCTGGCCGACAAGGCCGAAAGCTCCTATACGAAGGAATTCCTCCTCAGCCTGTCCAACGCCGAGCGCGGGGAGCTCCTTCAGATCGATGCCGCCCTCAAAAGAATCGCCCGGGGCGAATACGGGCTCTGCCTGAGCTGCCAGAAGGAGATCGGCAAAAAACGCCTCCATCATATTCCTTGGACCTCCTTCTGCATCGAGTGCCAGGAAAAGAGCGAAGCTGAAACAGCCTGATTTTGGCCCAGGCGCCGCTTTTTTCGAAAATCGGCCGACTGGCCGAGCTCGCGTTCTTTCCTTCGTTCTGCAAAATATGCGGCCGGCTTTTGGAAAAGCCCGGCGAGCGGATCCTTTGCCGGGATTGTCTGGAGCGAATCGAGCTTTCCCGTTCTCCGAAATGTCCCTTTTGCGGAAAGCTGTACGAGGGGGCCGGAGAAAGCCATGCCTGCGGCGCCTGCGCGGCGTCCCCGCCGTCTTTCAGCCGGCACCGTTCGGCCGGCCGCTACCGGGGCGTTCTCAAGGATGTCCTTTTACTCCTGAAGTACGGGAAATGCCGGCCGCTGGCCCCCATCCTCGGAAAAGCGATCCACGAATCCCTCCGGAGGGACGGGGAGCTGTGGCGGGATGTCGATCTGATCGTTCCGGTTCCGCTTTATAAGAAACGCCGCCGGGAGCGGGGATTCAATCAATCCGCGGATATCGCCCGGGACATCGGGCGGCGGACCGGAATCCCGGTCGCCCACAAGGTCCTCCAAAAGATCCGGAGCACGCCGCCGCAGACGTCCCTGGAGCGCCGCGACCGGATTGAGAATGTCTGCGGCGCCTATGCCGTCGGCCGGAAACGCGCGGTCGAGGGGAGAATCGTTCTCCTGGTCGACGATGTCTACACGACGGGCTCGACGCTGGGGGAATGCGCCCGCGTCCTCAGAGGAGCGGGGGTGGCCGAGGTGAGGGCCGTGACCGTCGCCCAGGCTTGAAACGGCGGAGAAAAAAAATGACGGGGCTTTCGCCCCGTCATTTTTACGGCGGAGGAGGGGATCCGTCGTTACTTTTTCGATTTTTCAGAAGGCTTGAGAATCTTGACCGTCTTCGGCTTGAGTTCCTGCCGTTTGGGCATGACCACCCGGAGAACGCCGTTTTCGTGCTCGGCTTGAATGCGGTCGGCATCGATCGAGTTGGGCAGGGAGAAAGCCCGGAAGAACGAGCCGTAGGATCTTTCAATCCGGTGGAAGTTCTCCTCCTTGGTCTCCTTCTCGAACTTGCGTTCGCCCTTGAGGGTCAGGGTGTTGTCCTCGACCTTGATTTCGATGTCTTTCTCGTCGATGCCGGGCACTTCCGCGGTCAGAACGAGCTCGTTGCCGGTCTCATAGATATCGACGGCCGGCGACCAGTTGCTCGTGAACATGTCTCTCTCCTCTCCCTTTTGGGACAGAGAGTCGTCGAAAAGCCGGTTCATTTTTTCCCTCAGCGTCATCATGTCGCGAAAGGGATCCCATCTGATGATAGCCATATTGAACCTCCTGATTAATTTTTCGTTATCGGCCTTATAAGCGGCCAAGTCCAATATAATATCTAAGCGGTATATTGTCAAGTAATATTAAAAAAATTATTTAATTATTATTTAAATTATAAATAATTGATAATTAATAAAATAAAGTCTCTATGTTTCTGCTGTTCGGAAATATTCTTTAAAAAAGAAAAAAATTCGAAAATTCCAGCTTCAGCCGGAACGATCCGAACCGGCTTCCCTTCTTCCGGCTCCGTGGATGAGAATCGTAACTTCTCCTTTGAATTCGCGCCTTTTGGCGATTTCAAGGAGCTCGGCCGGGGTTCCCCGGAGGAATTCTTCGTGGATCTTCGTCATTTCCCGGGCGATGACGACAAGACGGTCCGCGAAATCCGCCGGAAGGGTTTCTAGAAAAAGCTCGATTTTCCGGGCCGGGAGATAGAAGATGACCGTTCCTTCTTCTTCCCGGATCGACAGGAGCGTTTTACGCAAGGCTTCCCGCTTGGGAGGCGCGAAGCCCATGAAAAGAAACCGGTGCGTCGGCAGGCCGGACGCGGCCAAAGCCGCGATCACGGCCGCCGGGCCGGGAACAGGAATGACGGGGATTTGGAGGCGGACCGCCTCCCGGACAAGGCGGAAACCTGGATCGGAAACTCCCGGCGTGCCGGCGTCCGTCACCAGGGCGACCGACTTTCCGGATTGAAGAAGATCGAGCAAGCGGGGAATCCGCTGCTTTTCCCGGTACTCGTAGAAGCTGATCAGGCTTTTCCTCAGGTCGTACTTGTTGAGCAGCTTGAGGGTCTGGCGGGTGTCTTCGCAGGCGACGAGATCCGCTTCCCGGAGGACGCGGATCGCCCGAAACGTGATGTCTTCCAGGTTTCCGATTGGCGTGGCGACGAGATAGAGCGTCCCGATCACGGCTCAACGGCCCCGTTCAAGGGGATAAAGAAAATCGTGTCCGATCGTCCGGTGGGAAAGCTTGACGATCGGGGGCATCTGCCTTTTGAACTCCGACCGGCGGATGAGGCCGGTGATTTTCTCAACCTGTTTTTTGGGGAAGCCGCGGGCCGCGACTTCGGCCGCGGTTTCCCGGCCTTCGACCAAGAGTTCGAGAATCTCGTCGAGGACATCGTACGTCAGGCCGATTTCCTCCTCGTCCGTCTGACCGGCCCAAAGCCCGGCCGTCGGCGCCTTCGTCCGGATGCGCTCCGGCAGGCCCAGGTGAAGGGCCAGCTCTCGAACCTGAGTCTTATACAAGTCGCCCAACGGATTGACGGCGCAGGCTAAGTCGCCGTGGATCGTCCCGTAGCCGATGAGAAGCTCGCTCTTGTTGCTCGTTCCCAGGATAAGCGCCTTTTCCCGGGCCGACCAGTCGTAGAGGATGGACATCCGCTCGCGGGCCATCTTATTTCCCTTGAGGAGAAGGTCGCCGCTCGGGTGTCTCTTGAAGTAGGCGTCGACCATCGGGGCGATGTCGATCGTTCGGGCGTCGATTTTCAATCGCCGGGCCGTGTCCCGGGCGTCCTCAAGATCCGGGCCGAATCCACGGCCGTAGGGCATGATCAAGGCGATCGTATTTTTCGGGCCGAGCGCCCGGGCGGCCAAGACGGCGCAGACGGCCGAATCCAGCCCCCCCGACAAGCCGAGAATCCCTTTTTTGAAGCCGCGCTTGGCCAGCTCCCCGCGGATAAAGCCGGTCAGGATCTTTTCGACGAAGAGAGCGTTAATGCGCATCGCGATGGATCATCCTTTCGAGGTTGGCCAAGGTGATGTCCGGACGGTCGTCGCGTTTGAGGGTCAGGGCTTGGCGGGCCTTGCGGACGGCGGCGGGATCGAGATCAGCCAGGAGAAGATGCGGCTCGAAATAGGGGGCCTGGGCGACGCGCCGGCCGAAAGGATCGTAGACGAATGAACCTCCGGCGAAGACCGCTCCGTCCTCGATCCCGACCCGGTTGCAATAAACGACGAAGGAGGTGGTGACCCGGGAGACGGTTTCCCCGATCCCTTCCCACATCCGGCAGGAGGTGAATCCGTTCTCTTCGCCGACGCCCCGGCCAGGGGCGGCGCTGACGGCGAGAATGATCTCGGCTCCGTCGGCGAACAGGAGATAATGCGCGTTGAGATGGAGGAAATCGCGGCAGATCAGAAGGCCCGCCCGGCCCCAGGGCGTTGGAAAGGAGCGGAAGGTCCGTCCCGGAGCGAAAAAGCGCATTTCTTCGAACATGCCGGAATTGGGCAGGAAAACCTTTCGGTAGACATGGAGGAGGGATCCCTTGTGAAGAAAGGCGGCGGAGTTATAAAACAACCCCTTTTCCAGGGGCGACTCTTCGACGAATCCCACGACCAGGGCCACAGCGCGGCTGGCCTCGCGCAGGGAGGCGAATGTCCGGGAGGAGCGAGGGTCCAAGGCGGTTTCGGCGACGAGATCGCGCAGCCGATAGCCGCTCAGACTCAGCTCTGGAAAAACGAGGAGATCGGCCCCGGCCCGGCGGGCTTTGGCGGAGAGCTCGAGGTGGGAGTCGAGGTTCCGGGGGATATCTCCCAAAACCGGCGAATACTGGGCCAGGGCGATTTTCATGTCTTCAAATTAGCATAAATCCGTGGACGGGCCAAATTTTGATATTTTCCTTGTTTTCGTTAAAATAAGCTCAGTGAACCATATCGCTCTCCACCTCAAAGACGTTTACTTCGGTAAAAAGACAGGGAAGCTTGCGTTTTCTCGCACGGGCATCGAAAAAGCCTTCTTCTTTCAGGATGGGGGCCTGATCCACGCCCAAACCAACGTCTCGGAGGAGCGGCTCGGGGAAATCCTTTTGCGGACGGGGAAGATCTCGGCCGAAGCGTTCGCTGGAATCGGCCGCTTCGTCCGGCCGGACATGCTCCTGGGCGAGGTCCTGGTTCAGAACCGGGTCATCTCGCAGAGGGGCCTTTATGACGGCGTCCTGGCCCAGATGTACGCCGTCATTCTGGGATGCTTCGTCTTTTTCGACGCCACCTACTCTTTTGACCCGCGGGAACGCTACTTGGACGCGGATTTTCAGCTTCGAGTCAACCTTCCGCTCCTGATCGAAAAAGGCGTCCGGGCGATGTCTTTCCACCCGGCGATCCATTCCTTCTTTTTCGGCAAGGCTCTCGTCGCCAAGGAGGGCGAGCTCCTTTCGAGCATCGACGAGAAAGAGCGGGCCCTCTGGCATCGGCTCGACGGATCGGTCAACATCGAATACATCATGACGTGGGACGCGTCCGATCCCAACTGGTTCTGGAAAACCCTTTTTCTGCTGTATTGCCTTGACCTGGTGGAATTCAAGAGCATTCCCGAGCCGGCCATGATTGCCGAGCCCGCGGTTGAGGCGCCGCCGGCCGCGGCGGCTCCGTCTTTTCCATTTTCCGACGAACCGCTCCTCTCCGCCGAGCCGGCCGTGCCCGCGGAACCGCCCAAGCCGCCGGAACCGCCCAAATCCGTGAAACCCCCTAAGGCCGCGGAAGAAGCGGCCGATAAGGCCTCCCAGGAGCTCGATGAAGCCATTTATGAGGCGGTCGAGCTTCGCAAGCGCATGACCAAGCTCGACCACCATCAATTGTTCGGGTTGTATCCGTCAGCGAGCGAGGCCGAAGTCAAGAAAGCTTATTTCGCCTTGGCCCGGAAATTCCATCCCGACCGGTTCGGTCGAACCCTCGATCCCCAGATCAAAAAGCAGATCGATGAACTTTTCGACCGCATCACCAAGTCTTACAAGGCGCTGACGACAGCCAACGGCGCCGCCGCCGAGGTCGAATCCGCCCCGCCGGCCGACGAGACCGACCGGGATCCCGGTCGGAGCGCGGATACGAGGTTCCGGCAGGGGAAAACCCTGTACAACCAAGCCCGCTACGATGAAGCGGTCCAGTACCTCGAGGAAGCCGTCCGGATGAACGACAACAAGGGCGATTATTTTCTTCTCTTAGCCCTGGCCCAATCGAAGATCCGCGGTTTAAGCAAGAAAGCGGAGAAGAATTTTCTCCGGGCGGTCGAGCTGGAGCCTTGGAATCCGGAAGGAATCGTCGGTTTGGGCATCCTTTACAAGAAGGAAGGCCTCAACACCCGGGCAAAAAGACAATTTGAGCGGGCCCTTGAAATCGAGCCCGGTCATCAAGCCGCCCGGCAGGAGTTGGAATCGATGGGCGGCGGGACCGAGGATAAGAAAGGCAAGAGCCTCTTTACCTCCGACATTTTTGGGCCTAAGAAAAAACGATAAAACCGGCCGGAACCGCCCCCTCTTCTAATCCCGGAGGAAGGCGTCCAATTCCTTTTCGGTTAGGACCGGAACGCCGAGCTTGCGGGCCTTCTCGAGCTTCGATCCCGCCTCGGCTCCGGCGATAAGATAGGTTGTTTTCTTCGAGATCGAATCCGTGACCGCGGCTCCCCGGGCTTCGAGGGCCGCCCGGGCTTCTTCCCGTGTGTATCCTTTGAGCGTTCCGGTCAGGACGAATGTTTTTCCGGTCAGCGGCCGGTCGCCGGCCGGCGCCTTCCGTTCCGATCGGACATTCACCCCCGCCGCCCTGAGCTTTTTCAGAAGATCGAGATTTTCCGGCTGGCGGAAAAAAAAGACCAGGCTTTCGGCGACCACGGGGCCGACATCTTCGATCAGGCGGAGCTCCTCTTCCGAGGCGGCGGCCAGGGCGTCCATGTCGGCATACCGTTCGGCCAGCGTCCGGGCGGTTTTTTCCCCCACGTGCCGGATGCCGAGGGCGAAGATCAGCCGCCCGAGATCGTTGGCCTTCGATTTTTCGATTTCCTCGATGAGGTTTTGGGAGCTTTTCGGACCCATGCGTTCCAAGGCGGCCAGGGTTTCCGCTCGAAGCGCGAAGAGATCGGGGAGGGAAGCGACGAGGTTTTTTTCAAGCAGCTGGTCGACCAGCGCCTCGCCCAGCCCCTCGATGTTCATCGCCCGCCGTCCGGCGAAGTGGAGGAGCGATTCCCGGAGCTTGGCCGGGCAGGAGGGATTCTCGCAGCGGGCGACGACCTCTTCCTCCGCCCGATGGACGCGGGATCCGCAAACCGGACAGCGGCCCGGCGGGACGAACTCCTTTTCCGAGCCCGTGCGACGCTCCTTCATCGGGCCGACGATCCGGGGGATGACGTCGCCGCTTCTTTCGACCAGAACGATGTCGCCGATCCGGATGTCCTTGCGGCGGATCTCATCCTCGTTGTGAAGAGTCGCCCGGGAGACGGTCGTCCCGGAGATTTTCACCGGGTCCAGGACGGCGACGGGAGTGAGGGCTCCGGTTCGGCCGACCTGGACGATGATCTCCCGGAGACGGGTCGCGGCCTGACGCGCCGGGAACTTGAAGGAAACGGCTCCGCGGGGGAATTTCGCCGTGAATCCCAGCTCCCGGCGCTGCTCTTCGTCGTCCACCTTGATGACGACGCCGTCGGCGTCGTAATCCAGCGTTTCGCGCCGGTCGGTCCATTCCCGCCAGAAGGCGATGACCGCGGCCGCGTCGGGACAGCGCCGTGAATGGGGATTGGTCTTGAAGCCGAGGGCCCCAATCAACTCCAGCTCCTCCCACTGAGAAGCCGGTTCCTTTCCCTCGATCGTCAGGTAATAAAGGAACATGTCGAGGCGGCGGGCGGCGACGATCCGGGGATCAAGGAGGCGGATGGAGCCGGCGGCCGCGTTGCGCGGATTGGCGAAGAGAGGCTCCTCGCGGGCCTCCCGGGCCCGGTTGATTTCCTGGAAGGAGGCGAACGGAAGGTAGATTTCCCCCCGAACCTCGACCTCCCGCCGTTCGGGGATGGTCAGCGGCAAGGTTCGGATCGTCCGGGCGTTGGCGGTCACGTCGTCGCCTTGGATTCCGTCTCCCCGGGTCACGGCTTGGATCAAGCGCCCGTCCCGATAAAGGAGAGAGACGCTCAGGCCGTCGATTTTCAGCTCGGCGACGTAAGAGATCGTCCGGCCGGGGAGAAGGCGGAGGAGGCGGCTTTCGAATTCCTCGAATTCCTCGACGGAATACACGTTGTCCAAGCTGAGCATCGGGGTGCGGTGCCGGACGGAGGGAAAGCCTTCGACCGGTTGTCCGCCGACCCGCTGGGTCGGCGATTCCGGGACGATGAGTTCGGGATGCGCTTCTTCCAGGCGCCGGAGATCCCTCATCATGGCATCGAATTCCGCGTCGGAAATCTGGGGATCGTTGTCCTGGTAGTACTTCTTTTCGTGATAAGCGATTTGCTTCCTGAGGCGGTCGATCGCCGCGGCGGCGGAGCGGTCCATGTCCTTCATTTTAGCGAAATCGCCTCTCTAAAGAAAATCCCCCTCGGCTCCCTCCGTTCCTTTCGGATCGGGGAAGGCGAGGGGGATGGCCGGACCGTCCGTCGGCCCGGAGCTTACTTGCCGACGCGCTTTTTCGCCGACGCCACGAGGGCGTCGAACTTGCTCGATCCGGCTTTCATCTGGGCGACGAGGTTGTTGACCGCAACCGTTTCCTTGTCGATCAATTCCTTGAGCTTGCGGAATTCCCGCCGCTCGTCGGGAGTCAGGTCCTCCTCGCTTTTATCGCCGTACTTGGAATTGATGGCATCGGTCCATTCCTTGATGAGGGCCTGGCTCTCGTCGATCATCTTGATCCGGTCGTTCCATTCCTTGTCCTGGCCGAAGAACAAGGAACGGGCGATGTCGGTGCACTGCTTCGACCGTTTCGTGTCAAGAAAGCTGGCGTCGAGAAGAAAAGCGACGGCATCGTTGACCAGGGCCGGGTTTGTTTTGGCCTCGTTGGCCAGCATGATCCCGATGTTATAAGCCATGGACCCCGTCTTGTTCTTCGCGTACATGTCCTTGAACATTTGAAGGGCTTCGGCTTCCTTGCCCTGCTTGTTGAGGATCTGGGCCAGAATCGTCATGCTGTCGGCGTCCAGGCCCGTTCCGGCCAGGTAGCGGAAGATGGGCTCGGCCTGGGCATATTTCTGCGCATCGTAATAGCCCTTTCCGATTTTCTTGAGCTCGCCGAGAACGGCCGGGGACTTGAGGGTCGTATAAGCATGGTTGAAGGAGTCGATGGCCCCCTTGATGTCGCCGGCTTTTTCCTGGGCCTTGGCCGTCAGGACGTACGCCTGGCCGATCGTCTGAGTCCACATCTTGGCGTTGGCCGCTTCCCCCTCTTTCCCCTTGGCCGCATTGGCGTGTTGAATGGCCTGCTGGGCGGCCGCTTTGGCCTTGTCGAACTGGTTCGTTTTGAGATGGATATCGGCCACGATCTGGTACATGGCGCCCTTCATCTGATCGTCGATCTTGCCGCTGGCGGCCGCCTTTTCCGCCAAGCCGATCGTTTCGGCGTTGTACTGCTTGGACTGGTATTGGATGATGGCGAGGTTGGCGTAGGCGTAGCTGTCGTACTGGTTGCCCTGGCCGGAAAACTTGGAGATGTATTCCTTAAGCAGCCGGGCTTTCTCCGCCGGGGCGGACGCTTGCATGGCCTTGATGTAGAACTGGTCCGCTTCGCTCTGGGCGAAGGCGATGGCGCCCGCGATCATTGAAAATACGACGGCCGTTAACAGCATCCTTTTCATGGAGGACCTCACAAAAAATTTTTTTAGCATCATAGTCCCCTTTTTCCGTGATGTCAACAACTTGGTTCAACGAAACCTCTTCTTCGTCTTATATATGCAAATCGCGTGCCAAAAATCCAGCGACCGATCCGGCGGCACGGCTTCGCCCGGCCTCGAAGGACAACGGCTCCGGGAACGAAAACGAGGACGCGAGGTGCTCGGGCCGGACGGACTCTCCGGCCGTTGCGGCTTGTCTCTTTCATTGCATCGAGCTCCGGCCCGGGATACAATGCGCCTGATGGTTGATATCGCCCGATTGATCGAGGAAAAAACCGGCCGGCGCCCCTCGGCCGGGATCCGGCTGGAAAGCCTGTCGAATTTTCGGATCGGGGGCCCGGCCGATCACTATTTCGAGGCGGCCGCGGCCGACGAGCTCCGGACGGTTGTTGAGCTGGCCTCCGGCTCCGGATATCGGCATTACGTGATCGGGGGCGGATTCAATCTTCTGTTCGACGACGCCGGCTACCGCGGTTTGATCATCCGGGTGGCATGCCGCGGATTCATCTTCGAACCGAAATCCTCCCGCTTGATTGCCCAAGCGGGGACGCCTCTTTCCGATCTCACGGGATACTGCCGCGACCGCGGCCTCGGAGGCCTGGAATTCCTGGCCGGCATCCCCGGAACCGTGGGGGGGGCGGTTTACGGCAACGCGGGGGCGTTCGGCTGCTCGATCGGCGATGTCCTGGAGGAAGCCGATCTTCTGGATCCCGGCGGAAAGGAACGGATAAAGGCCCGCCCGGCGGATTTATCGTTCGCCTACCG
>JAAZPG010000144.1 GCA_012797375.1 Acidobacteriota bacterium | reverse complement strand
GCCGGCGCTCAAGGAAAAATAGCTCGGCCCCCAGAGCTTTTTCTTGAACAGGCTGAAGCTGATTTGCGGAAGGGATTGGCGGATCCGGGCGAACGTCCAGGCGGGGTAGGTCGTCTCGAACCGGCTGAGGCGGACGCTCAAATTCGATCCGGTCCAGCTTTTCGTCACGTAGACCTGGGAGCTCCGGTTGTAAACCAGGGCCCGGGTGAAGTCGTTGTCGAACTCCCGGGTGAAGGAGAAGGAGTTCTGGTAGTCGACGTTGGCGACGATGTTGAGCTTTCCGGGAAGAGGCTGGTTGTGGCTCCAGCGAAAGATGACGGCATCTTCCGGCTTGACGCCCGTCGACGGAGTCCGGTAGCCGAAATAGAAGGCGTTGAGGCGGCCGCCCCATCCGCCCTCGAACAGGTAGCGGAATTCGAGGCCCCCGCCGGCGCCCTTGGCCGCGTAATAATCCAGGGAAAAGGTGGCGTCCATATTCCGGGCCATGGCCCAATAGAACTGCTGGGTCAGGTTCAAGCCTTTCTGTTTCGAATAACCGATCCGGGGGAAGAGAAAGCCCGTGGCCCGGTCCCGGTCAAGGGGATATTTGAGGTAGGGAAGATAGAAGATCGGAACGTCCTTGATCTTGAAGACCGGATCCCACATCTTAATGTATTCGTTCCGCACGAATTCGGCCCGGGAGGCGGAGAACTTCCAGCGGGGGACGGGCTGGGAGCAGCCGGTGATCGTGCTTTTCCCCACCCGGAACAGGTCGGGGCTTTCGCGCTCGACCCGGTCGGACTCGTACCGATATTCGGGTTGAACGAGCCCGACGACGTTTTCGGCCCGGCCCAGGCCGGTTTCCATGTTCAAGGCGAACCGGTCGGCCGAGAACGTCTCGTCGGGCCGGATCAGGGTGACGTGGCCGACGGCCAGGGCGTCCTTGGTCGTCTCGTCATAGACGACCTGGTCGGCGCAGAGAATGATCTCGCCATAACGGATCTCCACGTTTCCGGAGGCGGTGATTTTGTTTTCGAGCCGTTCCTTGTAGTCCGCCTTGATGACGAGCTTGCCGACGGCGGTTTCGGCCGGGGACGGCGCGGCCGCCTGGGGCGGAACGGCCTGAGACCCGGTCTGCGGCCGGGACTGGGCCGAAGTCTCGGCCGCGGACCCGACCAGGGCGGCAAGGAAAATCACAATTCCGGCCAGGGCGGAAACAGTAAAAATGCTCCGCCGGCCCGCCATTATTTTCCTTCCTGGCAATTGCATAGGACCGCCCAAGCCTTATATTGTAGCACAACGGAAGCGGCTTCGATTCCGCCGCGACGGGGGATGCCTGGCCCTGAATCAGAGGAGCGGGTGGCGTTCGCCCCGGCGGGGATCGACGGCGGCCTGCCGGATGTCGTGGACGATCTCGACCGCCCGGCGGTTTTCCTCGAGGCCGAAGCCGCGGCCGGCGAGGATCTCCTCGTAAACGCGGGAATGAAGGTCCGCGCAGCCCTCGGTGAAGTCCGCGGGCTCCCCGTCGACCGTGATCCGGCGGAACGCCCGCGGGCTCCGCGCACGGCCGGCGGCGGGAACGTCCCCGGCCCGGAGCGAGAGATACCACCGGATCCGGGCCCGGCGGAGCTCCAGGAAGCCGGCCGCCCTGTCCGGCTCCTTCAAGTGAACGATATTGCCGCCGGCGACCGCCTCCCCGAAGATCCACGTCAGGACATCGAAGAAATGGATGCCGATGTTGGTCGCGACTCCCCCTGATTTCGCCTCATCCCCTTTCCAGGAATAGAAATACCAGCGGCCGCGGGCCGTGACATTGGTCAGCTCGACGTCGTAAACCCGCCCGGCCGGGCCGGTCTCGACCCGCGACTTCAGCGCCCGAAGGGCCGGGTGGAGCCGCATTTGGAGGACGGTATACACCTTCCGGCCGTACTCGGCCTCGATGGCTTTCAAGGCGTCGAGGTTCCAAGGATTCAAGACGACGGGCTTTTCGCAGATCGCCGAGGCGCCCAGGCGGAGAGCAAACCGGATGTGGGCGTCATGGAGGTAATTGGGCGTGGCGATGCTCAGGCAATCGATCCCTCCGGCCGGATCCGCCCGCCGGAGTTTTTCCAGGAAACGATCGAAACGCTCGAACTCGGTGAAAAAAGACGCCCCGGGAAAATAGGAATCGAGCACGCCGACGGAATCGGATTTGTCCATCGCCGCGACGAGGACGTTGCCGGTGTTCTTGATCGCCTTCAAGTGCCGGGGGGCGATATAGCCGGCGGCCCCGATCAGGGCGAATCGCTTGAGCGAGGGGATGAATTCCTGCATCGACGGCTTCTCCTTCCGTCTCCGGGCTCCGGAGAAAATCATATCGAAAAAGAAACCGGAGCTCAACTCGAACCCTGGACAGGCAGGCGCCCGTGGATTATTTTTTCCGGTTGGCCCGGCAAAAATCCATCATCGCCTGGAGGGCGTTTTCCACCGCTTCCGGCGAGCCGTCCTGGCGGGCGAACGCGTCGACGAAGGCCAGGAGGTCGGGGGCGGGCGGACGCCGGCCGTAGCCGTGAAAGACGTTGACGATCGCCGCGTCCAGGCCGAGCTCCATGGCCCGGGCCAGGTAGGCGCGGGTGACGCCCGTCCGGCGGCCGGGCAAGTCGCGGACGGCGTTGGTCACGCCCAGGGAAAAATGAACCCCCCTGAACTCGGGATCGGCCTTGAGCCTCCGGATCGTCTCGAACGCCCGGAACGTATAGCCCGGTTTGGCCGCCTCCATCGGGACGTCGATCGAGAGGGGGAAGACGGTCGAATCCAGAAAGATATCGCCCGGGGCGAATCCGTGCGATCCGGTCGCGGCCCGGACGATCCGCCGGGCCAGCGCTTGAAGCTCCTCAACGCCGTAGGCGCCGTCGAGACCGGCCGTTTTCTCGTCTACGAGGAGACCGATGAACTTGAAGGGGAAGCGGGCGCGCAGCGGGAGCAGCCGCTCCATCGTGTAGGTTTTGACGGAGTTGACGAGCGGGGCGGCCGACGGCCGGCCGCCTTCCCGCCCGCCCTCGTACCAGGCGGCCAAGCCCGCCTCCAGCATTTCCGTCGAGCCGCTGTCGATGCAGACCGGGACGCCCAAGGAGTGTCCGCGGATCAGGCGGACGAAAAAGCGCAGGATCTCCTTCCGGAATTCCGGATCATCCTCGCTGAGGGCATCGACGTTGACGTCGATATAGGCCGCCCCCTGCTTGGCCTGCCGCCGGATGAGCGAAACGAGATACCCGAGGGCGGCGGAGCCGGACGCCCGGACGGCCCCGGGCGGGGCGCCGATGAGGCCCTCCTTGATCACCTCCTGGACGGCCGCCGCCGTCCGGGGGATGCTGGCGTGGAGCAGCTCGGCGATTTGGATCAGCGGAAAGCCCCGGGCGTGGTCGCGGTCAAACACGTAATTCAGAACGCCGGAGGTGTGCTCGAGGGCGGCGATCCGCGGGGGAAGCGCGGTTTCCGCCAAGCCGTCGAGCTTTCCAGCCGCGGCGGCCGCTTGGAAGATCGGCTCGGCCACGCAGACGCGCGTCTCGTCGTTTCCGCAGCGGCCTTCCGGCGTGGCGTCGCCGCAGGGAGGATTGGGCAGCCCCTTGGCGCATTCCCCGAGCGTGCAATAGCCGAAGTTTTCCGGCAGGAAGCAGTCTCCGCAGTCCTCGCAAGCGAAAAGAACGGCCTTGGCCGCCGCTTCCGCTCCGTGAAACCACCGGTAAAGGCTCCCCTCCCCTTTTTCGAGTCCGAAGGCCCGGGCGGTCCCGGCGACCGCCGGACAGAGGCGCTTTCCCTTCGTCAAGAAGTTCCGGTGAAGAAAATCGAACCGCCGCTGGCGGAACGTCCGGGGCCGCGGGGACGGCCGGAACGGCGGCCTTGGGGCGGAACCTCCCTCCGTCTCCGGTCCGTAGAGGTAGAACAATCCCGGCCCGGAAGCGGGCGGGGGCGGCGGATAATCCAAGATGATCCGGCGTTGGCGCCAGCCCGGACCGATCTCGCCGGCCCGAACGGCGATCCGGACCAGGGCGTCGAAATCGGGCAAACCGCCGAGATCGACGCCGTCGGCTCCGAGATCGCGGTACATCGCGACCTGGCAGGCGGCCCGCTCGAGATGAGCCTCCGCTTTCTCCCGCCGGACGGCGGCCAGGAGCTCGTCGGAAACGAAGCAGCCGGGCATCCGGCCCTCGTTCATCAGCCGGGCAGCCGGGTTGGCGTTGGAGAGATAATAGACATTGCCGAGGACGGGCGCGTCGAGGCGGGCTTGGCGGAAATACCGAAAGAGCTCCTCGGACTTGCGGGAGTCCCAGCCCATCTGCAGAAGAAAGGCTTGAGCGCCGGCCTGGAGTTTTTTGGCCGCTTTGAAATATTGCTGAAGGAGCGAGGCCTCGGTGTACTTGAACGGAGAAACCGCGGCCAGGGCGAAAAATTGAGGGACCGAGGAAAATCTGGAGGCGAAGGAGGCCGAACCTGGGCGCGGGCCGGCCAGCATCTCCCCGATTCTCGAGAAGCCGCCGGGGGCGGGCGGATGCTCCGGGGACGGAACCGTCCGCTTCGCCGGAGGGGAGACCGGAGCTCGCTGAAACGCGTCGAAATTCAGCTCGGAGACGAGCTCGAGCAGGCCGATGGAGTCCAGCTCGAAGACCCGCTTTCCGGACGCCGGCTTGTCGCCGGTGATCGCCAGGACCGTTGTCAGGCCCATGGCCCGGAAGCCCATCAGGGCGGACCGGAGGGCCTCGGCGTTCTGTTCCTTTCCGGTGACATGGGGAACGACGTCGAGATCATCCCACAGTCCCCGGCCCGACGGCCCCTTGGCCGCGATGATCGAAAAGATGTCGGCCGGATCAAGCATGGGAATGCCCCGCGGATTCTGCGGAAGAGCGACGCCCGCCAAACGGAAGCCGGAGGGGATTTCAGATTTTCGGCCGGCGTAATCCCGAAGAAAACATTCGATCGGCCGGACGTCGTCCCCCTGGGCGGGGACGAGCTCGGCCAGCAGTAAAAACGGTTTCATTCAAACCTTTTCCTTGGAAAGTCGGGCTTTATGATAAACGATCGCTCCCGGACTTACAACGTATTGATTCCCCGGCCGGCATGAATTGAGGAGGGGCCGTGTTTCTGGTATATTTTCGTCATGGGAAAAGCCGATCCGGGGAAAGCGCCCGCCGAAACGCCCTATTTCGTTCATCCGACTTCGGTCGTCGATCCCGGGGCGACGATCGGTGCCGGAACGAAGATCTGGCATTTTTCCCACGTTCAAACCGGCGCCCGAATCGGAACGCACTGCGTCCTCGGGCAGAACGTCAACATCGGCGAGAACGCGACGGTCGGCGATTTCGTCAAGATCCAGAACAACGTCTCGGTCTATTCGGGCGTCATCCTCGAGGATTACGTCTTCTGCGGGCCGTCCTTGGTGTTCACCAACGTCGCCGTCCCGCGGAGCAAATATCCCCGGCCCGGCCCGGAGCACTACCAGCCCACGCTCGTCAAGGAGGGCGCCTCGCTCGGAGCCAACGCGACGATCGTCTGCGGCCATACGATCGGCCGGCACGCCTTCGTCGGGGCCGGAGCGGTGGTGACGAGGGACGTTCCCGATTTCGCCCTCGTCGTCGGCAATCCGGCCCGGATCGCCGGCTGGATGAGCGAGGCCGGAGAGAAGCTGCGCTTCGACGCCGCGGGATTCGCCGCCTGTCCCCGCTCCGGACGTCGGTACCGCCTCGAAAACGGGCGCGTCCGCG
>JAAZPG010000143.1 GCA_012797375.1 Acidobacteriota bacterium | reverse complement strand
CGACCCTCCGCGTCACCCAGGATCCCAACACGGGGCAAACCCTTATTTACGGCATGGGCGAGCTTCACTTGGAGATTCTGACGGACCGGCTGTCCCGGGAGTTCGGCCTCCGGGTCAACATGGGCCGGCCCCAGGTCGCCTACAAGGAAACCATCCTTCGGGCGGCCGAGGGCGAGGGCGTGGTTGACCGGCCGATCGCCGGAAAGCCCCAATACGCCCGGATCCGCCTGGCCGTCGAGCCGTTGGGACGGCAAGCCGGCTTCGTTTTTGAGAACCGGCTGAAAAGCGGGATCCTGCCGGACGTTTACGCCGCCCCGGTCGAGGACGGCGTCCGGGAAGCGCTGGACTTCGGCCAGCTGGCCGGCTTTCCGATGACCGACCTCAAGGTGACTCTGAAGGAAGCCGACCACCGGGAGGACGAGACGACCGAAGCGGCCTTCAAGATCGCCGCCTCCGCGGCTTTCAAGACGGCCGCGGTCAAGGCCGTCCCCGTGCTGCTGGAACCCATCGCCCGGCTGGAGGTCATCGCCCCCGAAGAATACCTGGGGGACGTCGTCGGCGACCTCAACGCCCGGCGCGGGGCGATCGACAACGTGGAGGCGCGGTCCGGCGCCCGGGTCATCCACGCCCTGGCGCCGCTTGCGGAGATGTTCGGATATGCCACGGTTCTGCGGACCCTGACCCAGGGCCGCGGCGTGTTCACGATGGAATTCCATGCCTACGAAGCCGTTCCGCCCCAGATCATGGAGCAGATCGTCGCCCGGATCGAGGGACGGGTTTCCTACGATAATGAAGGGAGGACATGATGGCAAAGGCGAAATTCGAGCGGACGAAGCCCCATGTGAACGTGGGGACGATCGGGCACATTGATCACGGGAAGACGACGTTGACGGCGGCGATAACGAAGGTGCTGGCGACGAAAGGGCTGGCGCAGGCGAAGAACTACGACGATGTGGCGAAAGCCGACGCGAAGATGTTCCGTCGGGACGCGACGAAGATCCTGACGGTGGCCCTGGCCCACGTGGAATACGAGTCGGAGAAGCGGCATTACGCGCACATCGACTGTCCGGGGCACGCCGATTACATCAAGAACATGATCTCGGGGGCGGCCCAGATGGACGGGTCGATCCTGGTGGTCTCGGCGGCGGACGGCCCGATGCCGCAGACGCGGGAGCACATTTTGCTGGCGCGGCAGGTGATGGTGCCGGCGATCGTGGTATTTTTGAACAAGTGCGACCTGGTGGACGACCCGGAGATTCTGGAGCTGGTGGAGCTGGAAGTCCGGGAGCTGTTGACGAAGTACGGATTTCCCGGGGACACGACGCCGATCATTCGGGGGTCGGCGACGAAGGCGATGGAAGACATCGAGGGGCCCGGGGGGAAGCCGATTTGGGATTTGATTGAAGCGATGGACACGTTCATTCCGGAGCCGGCGCGGGAAGTGGACAAGCCGTTTTTGATGAGCGTGGAGGATGTGTTCACGATCACGGGCCGGGGGACGGTGGTGACGGGGCGGGTGGACCGGGGGACGGTGAAGGGGGGCGACGAGGTGGAAATCGTCGG
>JAAZPG010000142.1 GCA_012797375.1 Acidobacteriota bacterium | reverse complement strand
GGCCCGCCCGCTCCAGCACCCCTCCCTCCCGTTGATCGGCCCGCCGCAAAAGGAGGGCGAAGACGAGGCCGACGACCCCGAGGCAGGCGAACATCACCATGCTCGCGGCATAGGAATGCGTCCAGTCCCGGAGCAAGCCGTTGAGCAGGGGAAAGACGGCCATCCCGACGTTTTGGATGGCCGTCATCGTCCCGAACGCCGTCCCGACCCGCTCGCTCTTGACGATCAGCGGAATCGACGGCCACAGGGCGGCGGGGACGAGGACGAAAGCCGCTCCCAGGGCCAGCATCGGATAGACCGGATAAATCCGGGTCAAGCCCATGGCCAGGTGGCTGGGGATGAGGATCAGCGACCCGAAGATCATCAGGGTCGCCCGCCGGCCGATCCGGTCGACGAGCTTGCCGGCGAACGGCGCCAGGATCATGGAGGCGAAGATGATGATCGAGGAAATGCCCCCGGCCGTGGTGAAGAGATGGAGCAGGTTATCGAACACCCGGGCCAGGAATCCGCCCGTCCCCTCGGCCACCCGGGCGATCCCCCACTTGTCGACGAAGAAATCCGTCGACAGGTTGGTGAAGGGGAAAATCGCCGCGTAGAAGGTCAGACAGAGGAACGTCACGTACCAGAACGACGGCTTGAACGACTTGAGGGAGGAGAACACGATCTTCTCCCCCTGGCTTTCGTCCCGAAGACGGAGGACGCGCTCGCCCCGGCGGTCCATGACGATATAGACCAGGTTGGCCGCCAGCGAGACGCCGCAGGCGGCCATGGCCACGAAGAGGGCCGCCCGGTACGTCCCGTAGTAGCTGGTGAAGAGCTCGCCGGTATTGAAAGCGAACAGGGACCCCAAGCGGCTGAAGGTCAGGGACAGGCCGAAGGAAAAGGCCAACTCCTTGTCCTTGAACCAGCGGGCCAGGATCGCCGACTGGGCGACGATGAGCGGTTCCGAGCCGGCGCCGAAGATGAACCGTCCGGCGAGGAGGAGCGGAACGGTTTTCGCTTTCCAGACGATGAGCGCGCCGGTGAAAACGAGGAGGGAGAAGATCAGGGAGGATTTGCGGGTTCCCAGCTTGTCGATCAACATTCCGCCGAGAAGAACGGCCAGGATGGCGGCCACGCTGTAGGCGGTGAAAAAGGCCCCGACCGTCCCCCGGGCGGCGTTAAGATCCTCGACCAGCGTCGGGGCGATGGCCGAGACGATATCGTAGGCGAAATAGCTCCCGAAGGAAAGGAGGGCGACGAAAAAGAGGACGGAAAAGCGGTAGAACGGACGCGCGGGGTGAAAAAATCCGGCGGTCTCCGGGGCGGTCATCGCCGGGCCCCGGTGACCGGGACGCTCATTCCGAGTTCGGGGAGAGCGATCCAACCGGCCCAACGGTCCTCCGATTTCTTCATTTCGGCCGACCATGTCCGGTCGGCCCCGTCCGGCGGAGTAGGCGTGACGACCGTGAATTTAAAGATCTTCCCGTCCCAGGCGGGTTCGGCCAGCGGGACATTGGAAAACCATCCATTCGCCTCGCTCAGCTCGCCGGCCAGCCAGCCCTCC
>JAAZPG010000141.1 GCA_012797375.1 Acidobacteriota bacterium | reverse complement strand
GTCGGTAACCCCCGAAACGGCCGAGACGACGGCCGCCGGCGGACCGGGCTCCCGCCGGACGACGGCCGCCGCCCGCCGGAAGCCGTCGGCGTCGCGAAGACACCCGCCGCCGAATTTCATCACTTTTTGAAATTTCATCCGATCCTCGCTATTCGTGGAGAAGTCCTTGCCGGGCGGCCAGCTCGGCGGTCAGAAGACAGGCGCCGGCGGCCCCGCGGACGGTGTTGTGAACCAGGCCGAAAAGGTCGAGGATGCGGCCCCGGGAGCGAAGCCGCCCGGCCGTCACGGCCATTCCCCGGGCCCTCGCCGGACTTCCCGCCCAGACGTCCAAAGCCGGCTGGGGCCGGTTGTCTTCGGTCCGGACGATGACCGGCCGCTCCGGCGCCGAGGGCAGGCCCATCTCCTGGGGAAGGCCGCGGAAGGAGGCCAGGGCTTCGGCCGCGGCGTCCTCGCCGACGGCTCCCTCGAATTCGACGGAGACGCTTAGAAGGTGTCCCTCGCGAACCGGGACGCGGCAGCAGCTCGCCCGCACCGGGACGGGCCAAGGAATGAAACCGTCCGCCTCGAGGGTCCCGAAGATGCGACCGGGCTCGCGGGCCAGCTTCTCCTCCTCGCCCCGGATGAACGGGACGCAGTTGCCGGCGATGTCCATCGCCGCCAGGCCGCGCCGGCCGGCGCCCGAGATCGCTTGGAACGTGGTGACGGCGACGGAACGGATTCCGAACGGGCGGAGCGGGGCCAGGAGCAAGGCCAGGCCGGCCGTGGAGCAATTGCTGTCGGCGGCGATGAATCCGCCGCGGTTGGTTTTCCGGCGGGCGGCCCGGACAAGATGGTCCGGGTTGATTTCCGGGACGACGACGGGGACGTCCGGATCGCCGCGTCGGGCGGAAGCGTTGGTGAACACGGCAAGGCCCCGGCTCTGGAGGGCGTCTTCCGCGGCTCCGGCCGCCGAGGCGGGGAGGGCGCTGAAGACGACCCGGGCTCCCGAGGCGATGACCGCTTCGACCGAAGCCGGTTGAACCGTTGTTTTTCCGGCCTGGGACGGAAGATCCCCGCCGGCCGTCCATTCAACGGCCGCGGCGTACGGGCGTCCGGTCGAGCGCTCCGAGCCGGCGAGAAGGGCGATTTCGAAATCGGGATGGCCCTCGAGCATCCGGACGAAATGCTGCCCCACCAAGCCGGTCGCGCCTAACACGGCGACGGGATATTTGTTCATGATGTTCTCCTTTCGTTATTCTCGAAATGGCCGGGAGGCTCACCGGCTGATCCGGGCGGGATCGACGCGCGTTCGGACGATCGGCGGAAGGTCGCCCCAAACCGCGAGCGTCTTCCCGACGACCGCCAGCAGACCCTCCACGCCCTCGATTCCTCCCAAGGCGGCCAAGGTCTCCCGGAGACGCGTTTCGTCCTCGTCGGTAACGGCGTTTCCCAAAGCCGTGGCGACCGCGTCGGCCAGGCCGACGTCCGCCGAAAGGACGACGGCCGCGTCGGCCCGGCCGAAGCTCAGCGAATGCCCGACCGTCCCCGACGACGCGCAGATTCCGAAAATCCCCGGCCGGGGCTCGACCCGGAAGGCGATGTCGCGGACGGGAGACGGGCCGGTGAAGATCCCCACCGTGACCGGACGCTCGAGCAGGAGGGCGATGTCTCCGCCGTTGTCGACGAGGGCGTGGGTCGCTCCGGCTTCGGCCATCGCCCGCAGGGCGGACTCGGCCAGCGCTCCGGCCACCGCGGCCATCGGGCCGACCCCGGCCCGGGACGCGGCCCGGGCCATCCGGCGGACGATGGGCGGAGCCTCCGGCGGAACGGAACGCGGGGCGAGCGCCGTCCGGAATCCGGGATCCCGCCGGATATAGTCCTCGAGCCGTCCTCGTTGTTTTCGAATGTCCGCCTCGGCGAGGGGGAGGAAAGGCTCGGCCGCGACGATCGTCGCGGCCGTTTCCTTGATCCGGAGCCTTTTGCGGAACAGGGCTTCAGCCATGGTGTTCCCCCGGGGCGCTCGTTTTCGGCCGGCGGATTTCGAGCGGCCGGACGACGGATTCCGCAGGGAGAGGGACGACGGGGGCGGTCAGGAGGAATGTCCCGGCCTCGATCCGCCGCTGAAGCTCGTCGGCGATCCGGCGGGAGAGGACGAGGCTGGAAAGGGGGAGCGCCGGAACGATCCGGCCTCCGAGGCGCACCCGTCCGGACCGCAACTCGGCATAGGTGACGGACCGGAGGGCCGGACGGTCCCGGGAGGGGAGGCCGAAGTCGCGGATCGTCACGGCGATCTCCGCGTCCGAGACGGCCGCGCGGCGCGCCGAATCGGCGTCGAGGATGGGAATCGGGACGCCCAGGCCGATGCACAGGGTGCAGCCGTAGCCGGGGAACAGGGCCGCCCGGAGGAAGTCCGGCGACATGCGCTTCAAATCGCCCTGGACGGCCATCGTCCCGAAGCCGTTTTGCGGATCGTGCTGGGTTCCCGGGCCGGTGACGAATCCTTCCGCCCCGCCGAGGAGAATTCTCGTCCCCAGGCCGATCGTCCGGTAGTCCGGGTCGTTGGACAGCGGGGAGAGAGAGCCCGCGCCGGCATACGTCACGTTGCCGAGACGCGGCCGGAGCGTCCCCATGTAGGTGTGAAGCTTCCGCGACGAGGAGTTGGCCGCGGCGTTGTACCGCTGATAGCCGTTTCGGGGATTGGAGAGCAGGGCCGTGTTCAGGTCGTTCAGCGTCAGGACGGTCAGGAGGCGCTTGCGCGGGTAGCAATCGGTGCCCGGCGAGACGGCTTGAAGGATGACGGGCCGGCCGCGGAGGAAGTCCTCGATGACGTGGGCGCCGCCGTAGCGGACGCCCCGCGAAGCGGAGAGCTGGGTCGCCCCGAGGTAGGCGTCCACCGCGGCCGCGCCGGCGTAGGCCTCCACCCCGTTGAGTCGGACGCGTGTCATTTTGATCGGCGGCTCGGAATGGCCGAAGTTGAGCCAGACGCCCGAGGAGCACATCGGCCCGAACGTCCCCGTGGTCACGACGTCGACGTTCTCGGCCGCTTTTTCCGGACCGAGCTCGCGGACGAGGCGGCTCATGTGATCCGCCCGAACGACCTTCACGGTCTTCCGGGCGATTTTTTCGTTGATCTCCGCAATGGTTTTCGGCATGACGACCTCCCTCCGGGAATCAATGGATAGACACCGGGAACGAACTCAGGGGGCGGGGGATTCCCGAAAGCCGGCCTCGGGGAGAGGCCCGCTTCCGGGCGTCACATGATCATGCCGACGGAAAAGGGCCGGAGGAAAGACGGACGGGCGGGGCGGAGCCGCGCGGGGGCGGCCGGGCGCTTGACGTGATCTCGATGATTCATCGTTGTTCCGCTCGTTCGTAACCGCGGTTTTATAACACGGCGGGAACCGGATGTCAATGAACTGAACAGGGTGACACAATGCTTATTAACCCTATTTCGATCGGCCCCTGCTTCAAATCCCGATCTGGTTGATCAGGCCTCTCCTTGTTCCCGACCGTCAGGAACGAGGATTTCGCCATGGATTCCTTGCCGACGGACCATTCCCCCGGGGAGCGGATCCGCCCTTCGGTCCAGGCCGTCCCGGAATCCGATATCCCCAAGGAAGGCTCGGGGGCCTTGGACCTTCCTCTTTTGTTCTTGAGTCCGCCGGGGAAGGTGGGTTAAATTAAGGCAAACCAGGGAAAGGAGCGCGTCCCCATGAGCAAGCGTCGGACCAAACGGATCGTCCTTGTCGTCCTTTTTCTGATCTTGGCCGCGGCCGTCTTCCTCGTCATTAAAAACCAGTATTTTCAAATGATGTCCATCGGCACCGGATCGAAGGCGAAGATCCTGTGCTCCTCGGTCTTTCTTTCCGGCCGCGACGCGACCGCGGTCGAGGCCGAGGATTTGGGCTTTCATCCGCTTTACAAGATCTTCAAGACGAAGGTCGACTATGAACAGAAACGGGTGAGCTGCTCTCTGCTGGGGACGGGCTTGTTCAAGGCGGAAGCGGTCTTCCGCGAGGGGATCGGGGCCGTGCTTCTGGCCGGCGGAGCGTTGGAGGAAGTTGTCCGGGCTTGGCCCAAACCGGAGATCGACGCGGCCGTTGAAGAGACCGATCCCGAGTCCGTCGACTGGCCGATGGGCGACCGGCTGATCCTCGTCCCGCCGGGGACGACGATCGACGCGGCCCGGATCCGGGCCGCGGGCGACCGGCTTTTTTCAGAGGCCGATCCGAATCATCCTCTCCGGACGCGGGCCTTGATCGTCCTCCACGACGGCCGCTTGGTTTATGAACGCTACGGGCCGGGGATCACCAAGAATACCCGTCTCCTGAGCTGGTCGACGGTCAAGAGCGTCACCTGCGTCCTGGCCGGCATCCTCGTCGGCCGGGGGCGGCTCGATCTCGACCTCCCTGTCCCGGTCGAGGCTTGGGCCGGAGCCGGGGACTCGCGCCGGACCATCACTCTCGACCAGCTGCTCCGGATGAGCTCCGGGCTGGAATGGTTCGAAGCTTACGCCGACCGCCCCGTCTCGGACGTCAACGACATGCTCTTTCGAAAGCCCGACATGGCCGCGTTCGCCGCCTCCAAGCGCCGGACGGTCCCCGCCGGCGCGGCCTGGAACTACTCCTCCGGGACGGCCAACATCGTCCAGGGAATCCTGCGGAAGACGCTCGGTTCGGACGAGGAGTACTGGAATTTCCCCCGCCGGGCCCTGTTCGACCGGATCGGAATGCGGAGCGCGGTGATGGAGCGGGATGCGTCCGGGACGTTCGTCGGATCGTCGTATCTCTACGCCACGGCCAGGGATTTCGCCCGGTTCGGCCTGCTCTGCCTCAACGACGGCGTCTGGCTGGGCGAGCGGATCCTTCCGGAAGGGTGGATGGCTTATGCGACGGCGCCGGCTCCGGCCGCGCCCCAGGGGCGATACGGGGCGTTCTTCTGGCTGAACCGGGGCGATCCGGGAAAACCGGAGACGCGCCCGTATCCTCTGTTGCCGGAAGACGCGTATTTCGCTCTCGGCTACCAGGGCCAGACGATCGCCGTTCTGCCGTCGCAAAAGCTCGTGGTCGTCCGCCTCGGGATGACCTACGACGACGACTGGGGCGGAATGAACGTCTTTTTGCCCGAAATCGCCGCGGCCGTCAAGTGAGCGGGGGACGGCCCCGGATTATTTCTGGACGCTCTCCGGAGCCGGAGGCAGAGGCACCAGCCCGGCCATCTCGCCGATGACGTTGATCAGCTGGGTATCGGCCGGGACGACGATCTTGGCATTGTGGGCCAGCGCTTTTTCGGCGACTTCCATCCGTTTGAGGACCTGGGCGTTGCCGATGAAATAGGCCTGGGCCGCCTCGTTGACGAGCTTGATGGCCTGGGCCTCGCCCTCGGCCGCGAGAATCCGGGCCTGCTTGACGCCGTCGGCTCTCTTGATTTCGGCCCGGCGGGCGCCGTCGGCCATGGTTTCGGTCGCGGTGGCGAAGTCGACGGCCGCGATCTTCTCGTTCTCGGCCTTGACGACCTTGTTCATCGTTTCTTGGACGTCCTTGGGCGGGTCGATTTCCTTGAGCTCGGTCCGAACGATCTCGATCCCCCAGCTGCCGGTTTCCTCGCGGAGGGTTTTCTGGAGCTCGGAGTTGATCTTGCCCCGTTCGCTGTTGGCCGACTTGAGGGTCAAGGTGCCGATGATGTTGCGGAGGGTGGTCCGGGCCAGGTTGACGATCTGCCACTGGTAATTGTTGACGTTGTACTGGCTGTTTTTGACGCTCTGCTCGTCGTTTTTCACCTTGAAGTACACTTGGGCGTCGACCCGGGCGTTGAGATTGTCGTTGGTGATGATCTCCTGGGGCTGGGCGTCCACCATCACCTCGGTCACGTTGACCTGGTAGAGACGGTCGATCACCGGAATGATCCAGTTGAATCCCGGATTGGCGAACCGCTTATATCTTCCCAGGCGCTCGACCAGCCCCCGGTGGGTCGGGCGGACGATGCGGATGCCGATGAGAAAGAAAAAGATGATGATCGCCGCGGCGAGAATGATGATTTCCGTTTGTTTCATGGGATCCTCCTTCCCGGTGAATGCCTTTTTTCATTATAGCCCGGGTTTCCCGGAGAGACAAGAAACGGCCGGCCGCCCGGCCGGGACCCAATCCGGCGCGGGGTCGGCGCCCTTCCCGATGCCCGATCAATCGGTACCTGTTTCAAATCGGTACCTGTTTAACCATTTCCTGATTTTTTGGTTCTTTTCCATCGAATTAATTCGATACCTGTTACAAATCGGTTAAATCGGTACCTGTTTAACCATTTCTCGAATTATTCGGTTCTTTTCTATCGATAAGTCCGAAAGCCGGGCCCGTGAAAAGGAGCGGCCGGCCGGCGCTTTGGCCCATCGCCTAATTTGCTCCCTCGGCGGCGGGAGGGAGGGCCGGAAGACGAAAGGCCGGGAGGATCAGGCGAGGCGGGATCAGGGGGAAATCCGGAAATGGATAACCAGGTTCGGAT
>JAAZPG010000140.1 GCA_012797375.1 Acidobacteriota bacterium | reverse complement strand
TGACGATCGTCCCCTCGACGAGCGCCACGAGAAGGCGGAACGCGTTTTTCATCGCAGGCTCATGACCAAGCCGGTTCCCAAGACGTTGAGAAGACCGAGAGGGACGAGCAGCTTCCACCCCAGATCCATCAATTGATCATAACGGATCCGCGGATAGGTCCAGCGGATGAGAATCTGAAGCCAGCAGAAGAAAGCGACCTTGAGTTGGAAGGAGAGGACCTGGAGAAAGAGGACGACGCCGCCGGCCATCGCCCAATGTCCGCCCCAGGGCCAGCGCACGCCGTCGGGACCGAGCCACGGCGCCTGCCAGCCGCCGAAAAACAGCGTCGCGGCCAGGGCGGCCACGACGATGATCTCCATGAAATCCGTCAGCATGAAAAGGCCCCACTTGAGGCCGCCGTATTCGGCGTTGAAGCCGACGATCTCGGACTCTCCTTCCGGCAGGTCGAACGGCACGCGCTTCGTCTCGGCGACGGCGGCGACAAAGAAGACGAGAAAGCCGAGCGGCTGGAGAAAAACGCCCCAGCGCGGGAGGAAGCCGAGAATCAACCCGCCTTGATAGGCCACGATCTCCGAGAGCCGCAGCGAGGGATAGACCATGATCAGGCCGACCAGGGACAGCCCGAGGCCGATCTCGTAGGAGACGAGCTGGGCCGCGCCCCGCAGCCCGCCGATCAAACCCCAGCGGTTGCGCGACGACCAGCCGGAAAGGAGGATGCCGTAAACTCCCAGCGAGAGCATCGCCAGAAGGAACAAGAGCCCGGCCGTGCCGTCGTAAACCTGGAGAAGGACGGGCGTCCCGCCGATCCGGACCGCCGGACCGAACGGCACCACGGCGACGGCCGCCGCGACGAAGAAAAAGGAAACGAACGGGGCCAGGGTATGGAGAACCTTGTCGGCGAACGGCGGGACGAAGTCCTCTTTGAAAATCATCTTGATCGCGTCGGCGAACGGCTGAAAAAGGCCGAACATCCTCAGGCCCAGGACCCGGGCCCGGTTGGCCCCGATCCGGTCCTGCATGACCGCGCTCTGCTTTCGCTCGACCCACGTCAGAAAAAGAGCAAGGAGGAGAAGCCACCCCAGGGCGACGACGATCTTCACCAGGAGAACAGAAATTTCGCTCATTCCCTTTTCCCTCTCCGGACGGCCTCGAGAAGCGACCGGAGGATGCCCCCCTCCGTCCGGATGCCTTCCGAAACCGGCCGGGCGGCCCCAAATTCCCGCCGCCGTCCTTCGACGTTCGTGTAGCTTCCGGATTTCTCAAACGCCGAGGCGCAGGGAAGGACGAAATCGAAGAGATCGTCCGCTTCCGTCAGAACCGGCGAGACGAGGACTTTCGTTCGGATCGACCGCCACTCCTCCGGGTGGAGGATCCAGGGGGTGACCTCTCCGCGGACGCCGGCGAAAACGAACAGGAGATCGGCGCGGGCTCGGAGCTCATCCAAATCCAGGGGACGCAGATCGGCTCCCCCGGCCGCCAAGGCGCCGCGGCGGTTGGGCGTCCGTTCCGGCGTCCGGAGGAATCCATCGCCTCCGTCGTCGGGGGGATCGGCCAGCCGGAGGAGCGGCCGGGGATGGAATCCGTCCCGGAACATCCGCACATCATCCCATTCTTCGTTGGTCAATCCGGAATGAACAACGAGCGCCAGGCGGCCGGTCCGTTCGGTCTCGTCCAGGGCCCGGATCTTGGCGCCCAGGAGGGCGAACGCCTTCTCGGCGCTGAGCACGG
>JAAZPG010000139.1 GCA_012797375.1 Acidobacteriota bacterium | reverse complement strand
CTGCGCCGCTCGGCGGGATCGAAGACGCGGACCGTCCCCACCTGGCTGTGCGGCTACCAGCAGCTCGACGGGAAGAACCGGTACGTCGACCGCGGGATGTTCGCCGCCCTGAAACATTTCTTCCGCTGGACCGGCGGAGGTGAGTCATGACTCCAGAAAAAATCTTCGAAGCTCTCAAGGCGGAATTCGGCGGCGCCGTCGGCGGATCGAGCCCGGCCGCGCCCGGCCGCCTGTTTATCGACATCGACCGGTCCCGGCTCCGGGACGCGGCCAACCGGCTCGTCGGAGCCGGCGGGCGCTACCAGGTCGGGGTCGGCACCGACGACCGTCATCGGAACGGGACGTTGGGCCTGATCCATTTCTTCGCCTTCGACGGCGACCATTTCACCGTCGGGCTGCGGACGGCCGCGCCGGCCGATCATCCGGACTTCGACTCGATCACTCCGGACATTCCGGCCGCCGGCTGGTCGGAGCGGGAATGCCGCGATCTTTTGGGAATGAACTTCCCGGGCCACCCGAAGCCGAAAAAGCTCGTCACGGCCGACGACTGGCCGGACGGGATTTACCCTCTCCGGCGGGAGGTTCCGTACAACCTCATCCCTCCCGCGGCCGAGGACGTCGCCTACCAGCTCGACGAGGCGCCGCCCGGGACGACGATCGTTCCGGTCGGCCCGTTCCACGCGACCCTCCACGAGCCGGCCCATTTCGCCGTCTATGTCGACGGCGAGACGATCAAGCATTGCGATTACCGCGGCTTCATGGCCCACCGGGGCATCGAGAAGCTGTGCCAGACGCAGGTCAGCTACAACGAAGTTCCCTTCATCGCCGAGCGGATCTGCGGCATCTGCGGCTCCGTCCATTCCGTCGCCTATTGCCAGGCCGTGGAAATGGCCGCCGGCCTGGCGATCAGCCGCCGGGCGGAATTCATCCGGGTCGTCTGCCTGGAGCTTGAGCGCCTCCACTCCCACCTGTTGCTCATCGGCGTGGCCGGCCATCTCATCGGTTACGACACCGTCTTCATGCACGCCTGGCGGATCCGGGAGCAGGTCATGTGGCTGGCCGAGAAAATCACCGGCAACCGCAAGACGTACGGCATGGTGATCGTCGGCGGCGTGCGCCGGGACATCACCCCCGAGATCAAGACGGAGACGCTGGCCATCCTCAAGAGCCTCGAGGCCGAGCTGGTCTCCTTCGAAAAGGCGATCGTCGGGGATACGCTGATCCACCGGAGAACGAAAGGCGTCGGGCACGTTCCGAAGGAGGAAGCGGTTCTCTGGAGCCTTTTGGGGCCGACGGCCCGGGGCCGCGGCGTCGACATCGACGCCCGGCGCGATCATCCGTATGCCGCTTACGACGAGCTGTCGTTCGCCGTCCCGGTCGTTCCGGACGGCGACGTCTGGGGCACGATCGTCGTCCGCCTGGCCGAGCTTTTCGAATCCATCAAGCTCATCCGCCAGGCCCTCGAGCGGATGCCCGACGGCCCCGTCCTGACCGAAGCGGCCGAAGCCCTTCCCGCCCTCCGGCCCGGCTGGTCGATGGTCGAGGCGCCGCGGGGCGAATCCTTTCATTACGTCCTGACGGGGGAGGAGAACCGGCCGGAACGGTGGCGGGTCCGGGCCCCGACGTACACCAACCTCCAGGGCATTCCCCGCATGCTCCAGGACAACCAGTTCGCCGATTTCCCGATCATCCTCGGGAGCATCGACCCGTGCTTCTCCTGCACCGACCGGGTCGCGGTCGTCGACCGCCGCTCGGGACGCGGACGCGTGTGGAGCAAAAAAGAAATGGACCGTCTTTCCCGGAGTCGCTCATGAGCTACGTCATCCCGTTCCTCAACGTGATTCTTTTCCTCCTGCTCGCGCCGCTGTTCGACGGCGTTCTCCGGAAGCTCACGGCCAAGGTCCAGTCGCGGCAGGGCCCTCCGGTCATCCAGCCCTATTTCGACCTGTTCAAGCTTCTGGGCAAGGAACGCCTGGACGCCGCCGGAACCTGGCCGTTCCGGCTGGCCCCCGTTCTGGCCTTCGCCGCGACCCTGGCGGTCGTGGCCGTGATCCCCTTCGGCGGACGGGCGGGCGTCTTGGCCGGATGGATGGACGCGACCGTCGTCATTTACCTCCTGACCCTCGCCGGCGCCTCGGTCCTGTTCGGCGCCCTGGCCGGCCGCAACACCTTCGGCCTGATCGGGGCCAGCCGGGAGATGATCACGATGATCATGGTCGAGCCGGTCCTGGCCATGACCCTGATCCTCGGGGCGGTGAAAATCAAGAGCCTGAGCCTGGCCGCGGCCGCGCCGGCGGCGGCCGGAGCGGCCTTCGGACTTTCGTCCGCCCTGATGCTGGTCGTCTACCTGCTCGCTCTGCAGGCGTTCGTCGCCCGCCAGCCGTTCGACATCGCCGAGGCCGAGGTGGAGCTGCTGGAAGGTCCGTTCATCGAATACTCCGGCCCTCACCTGGCCCTTTTCAAATATGCGATAATGATCAAGCGGATGTTTTACGCCTGGCTGTTCGTCTCGGTGTTCCTGCCGTTCCTGCGGACCGGCGTCTACGCCCTCGACATCCTCGTCCAGCTCCTGGCCATGGCCGTCGTCTTCGTCCTCATCGCCCTGGTCGGGGCGACGAATCCCCGGCTCCGGATCGACCAGGCCGTCCGCTATTATGCCGTCCTGATCGTGGCCGCCCTCGCGGCCGTCGGTTTAGGAGTGCTCGGACGGTGAAAGAAGAGGAAGAATCATGTGGCTGACCAGCAAGATCAAGCAAATCGTCCTGGCCCTGAGTCCCGGGACGGTGACCCTGAAATACCCCTTCGTCAAGAAACCCGTCCCCCGGGGATTCCGCGGCCAGCCGGTCTGGGATCACACGAAGTGCATCGGCTGCGGCGGGTGCGCCAACCACTGTCCGGCCCGGACGATCCTCCTGCGGGACCTCTGCCAGGAAATCCGCGTCCTTCTCTATGACGGATCGCGGTGCACCTACTGCGGACGGTGCGCCGATCTCTGCCCGGAAAAGGCGATCGTGATGTCGCCGGAGTTTGAGCTGGCCGCCGGCCGGCGGGAGGATGTCAGCCAGACGATCGAGCTGTTCATGCTGACCTGCAACCGGTGCGGGCGGTGCTTCGACATGGAAATTAAGAATGCGATCGACAAGCTGGACCTTCGGGGCTACCGCTATGACAGCCTCGAGGCCCGGACCGTCCTCCGGAGGACGACGGACCGGATGGCCCCGGAGGCGCTGGCCGAGACCGAGGCGTACCGGCGCCCTGAAAAGATCGGAGGTTTATGATGGCGGCTCTCTTTGCCCGGGCGGCGGCGAAAGCCTTTCCCAAGTCCCTGTGGCTCTATCACTGCAACAGCGGCGCGTGCAACGGCTGCGACATCGAGATCCTCAACGTCCTCACGCCGTATTACGACGTCGAGCGGTTCGGGATCAAGCTCGTCGGCTCGCCCCGCCACGCCGACGTCATGCTCCTGTCCGGGGCGGTGACCCGGCCGACCCTTCCCCTGGTCAAGCGGGCGTATGAGGCGATTCCCGCCCCCAAGCTCGTCTTCGGGGTCGGGTCGTGCGCGGCCGGCGGCGGCTGCTGGTTCGACACGTACAACGTCACCGGCGGCGGGGCGACGGCCGTCCCCGTCGATTATCTCATCCCCGGATGCCCGCCCCGCCCGGAGGCGATCATCTACGGCGTGGCCCTCGCCCTGGGCCTCGTCCCGCAGAAATCCGCCCCCGTGGAGCTCAAACAGGTGGAATTCCCGATCGACGCGTACCTCCGGAACAAGGCTTGGGAGGAGCGCAATGTCATCTACAAGCTGATCAAGGATTAAGGGGGGATCATGGCCAAGAAAATCCTCATCGTCGACGACGACAAGGACCTCGTCGAGAGCCTCTCCCAGGTCCTCCAATCCCGAGGCTATGAGACGGCCGCGGCCTACAGCGCGGCCGAGGGGCTGAAGACCCTGCTGGCCGAAAAGCCGGACTTGGTCATCCTGGACGTGATGATGGAAACGGACACGGCCGGCTTCGAGGCGGCCGGGCAGATCCGGAGCGCGCGGCCGTTCTCCCGCTACCGCGACGTCCGGACCGTCCCCCTCATCATCCTGACGGCCATCGGCCAAGTCACCAACTCCCGGTTCTCCCTCGATCCCGGAGACAGCTTCCTGCCCGGCGTCAACGCCTTCCTGACCAAGCCGGTCGACCTCGACGAGCTCGTCCAGAAAATCGCGGCCCTCCTCGGGTGATCCGCCGGCCATGCGCCGCCGCTTGTTCCCTTCCAATATCCGGTTCAAGCTGGTGGTCAGCCTCCTGCTGATCGTGGCCGTGACGGGCTCGCTCTCCCTGGTCATCGGGGTCAACATCATCGACAAGAACCTCGTCCGCGAGGCGACCGAGTCGGTCCGCAACTCCCTGGCCGCGACGACCGAGCTTTACAACGAGGAGGTCGAGAAGCGGTCCCGGATCGTCCAGTACGTGGCCAAGACCTCCGAGATCGTCCAAGCGACGATGACCGGCGACCGGGCCTATCTACGGGAGGCCTTGGGCCGGATCAAGACGGAGTTCGGCTTCGATATCGTCAACGTCCTCAATCCCGACGGGACCGTTCTCGTCCGGGCCAACAATTTCGACGCCTGGGGCGACAGCGTCGCCCATTACCGGCACATCCAATGGGTTCTCCGCAACCGGAAGCCGGCCGCCGGGACGGGCATTCTCGGCCCCGAGAACATCCGCAACGAAGGCCGCAACCTGGCGGAGCGGACCCCCATCAAGGCCGTCCCGACGCCGCTGTCGCGCCGGCACGAGTCGAGCATCGAAGACCGGGCCCTGGTCATGAAGGCCGCTTCCCCGATCATGGAGAACGGCCGAATGGTCGGCCTTCTGTACGCGGCCGTCCTGCTCAACAACAACGACAGCTTCATCGACCGGTTCCGCCGCCTCCTCTTCAAGGAGGAGCGGAACCGGGGCCGCGAAGTCGGATCCTCGACGATTTTCCTCGAGGATGTCCGGGTGGCCACGACGGTCATGGACAGCGCGGGGAAGCGGGCCATCGGCACGCTGGTCTCGGACGAGGTCTTCCGGAACGTCTTCGAGGAGGGCCGGACCTGGATCGGCCCGGCCTTCGTCGTCGACAGCTGGTACATTTCGGGGTATGCCCCCCTGAAGGATATCGACGGCCGGCCGGTGGGCATGCTCTATGCCGGCGTCCTCAAGGACAAGTACGACGACGTTCTCCGGACGACCGCCGTCCTTTACCTTTTGGTCATCGGCCTGACCACCCTCATCGCGATCGTCCTCTCGATCTACTTGGTCGGCCTCTGGACGCGCCCGGTCCGCCGGATCATGGCCGCCACCCAGGACATCGCCGACGGCAACTATCACCGGATCGAGACGCTCCCGAAGGACGACGACGACACGCGGAAAATCGCCCAGGGATTCAACGTGATGGCCGCGGCCATCGAGGAGCGCGACCGCGAGCTCCAGGCCATGGCCGAACGGACGATTCTCAAATCGGAGAAGCTGGCCTCGCTCGGGCGGCTGGCCTCAGGCATCGCCCATGAGATCAACAATCCCCTGACCGGCGTGCTCACGTACAGCAGCCTCCTTCTCGAGGATCTCCAGGGGACGGAATACGCCAAGGACCTGGAGGTCATCCGCGACGAGACGCTGCGCTGCCGGAAAATCGTCCGGGGAATCCTCGATTTCGCCCGGGAGAATGTGCCGGAGAAAATCCTGGCCGATATCAACGCCGTCCTGGACAATGCCCTGGCTATTTTGGAGCGGAACGTTCATTTCCAGGATATCGAGATCGTCCGGGAATACGACCCGGACCTGCCCCGCATCCCCGTCGATGTCCACCAGTTCACGCAGGTGATCAGCAACCTGGCCATGAACGCGGCTGACGCCATGCCGGGAGGCGGGCGGCTGACGCTGACGACTTCGTTCGACCGGGAGAAGCGCCGGATCATCCTCCGGATCGCCGATTCCGGCACGGGAATCCCCCCGGAACACCAAGTCCGGCTGTTCGAGCCGTTCTTCACGACGAAGGATAAGGGCAAGGGAACGGGCCTGGGCCTGCCCGTCGTTTACGGCATCATCCGGCGCCACAACGGGACGATCGACGTCAAGAGCGCCGTCGGCCGGGGCACCGAGTTCACGATCACGCTGCCCGCCGATTGACGGGCGCAAAGGATAGGATTATGGCGGGAAAACTGCTTTTCATCGACGACGAGGAGATTGTCCTGCGGAGCTGCCGGAGGATTTTCGCCAAGGAGGATTTCCAGATCGACACGGCCCTGTCCGGCGAGGAAGGCCTGGCCAAGGCCCGGGAGGGCGACTACGACGTGGTCGTCACCGACCTGAAGATGCCGGGTATCGGGGGGATGGAAGTTCTCCGGACCCTCCGGAAGGAGCGGCCGGAGATCATCGTCGTCATCTTCACCGGCTACGCCAACGTGGAGACGGCCCGGGAGGCTTTGAAAAACGGGGCCTTCGACTATATTCCCAAGCCGTTCACCCCCGACGAGATCAAGGAGGTCGTCCGCAACGCCGTCAAAGCCCGGGCCGGAAACGCCGAGGCGAAAATGATCGACCTCTTGGCCATCGTCTCCCATGAGCTCAAAAGCCCCCTGGCCACCGTCCAGACGACGGCCGAGACGCTCTATCGCGGGTATTTCGGCAAGCTCGAGCCGGCCCAGCAAAAAATCGTCGAAACCATCCTCCGCAATTGCGCCTACCTGGAGGACGTCATCCGGTCCTACATCGACCTGTCCAAGATGGAGATCGACGACCTGGCCTCCTTCCAGAAGGAGATGCGGATCGGGGCCGAGGCCGTGGCCGAAACGACGGCCGTGCCCGAGATCAAGGACAATCTCCGCCGGATGCCGATCGTCGTCGAGGTGAAAGAGGATCCGCCCGTCCTGGGCGACTCCCAACTGCTCAAGATCGTCGTCCGCAACCTGGTCAACAACGCGATCAAATACGGCCGGGAAGGGACGCCTGTCCAGGTGACCTTGGAGCGGAAGGGCGGAGAGGCGGTCTTGACGGTCCGCAACGAGGGCGTCGGGATCTCCCCCGAGGACATCCAGAACCGGCTCTTCAAGAAATTCGAGCGGCTGAAACAGAAGGGCACCGAGGGC
Source organism: Acidobacteriota bacterium (assembly GCA_012797375.1). Lineage (GTDB taxonomy): Bacteria > Acidobacteriota > Aminicenantia > Aminicenantales > UBA4085 > JAAZPG01. The sequence continues at coordinate 1,506 of JAAZPG010000139.1, read as the reverse complement.
GTCAAGGGCTCGGGCCTTGGCCTCTACATCTGCAAGAAGATCGTCGACAAGCACGGCGGCCGGATCTGGGCCGAGGGCGAGCAGGGATCCTGGATTGCCTTCCATGTCGCCCTGCCGACGGCCGCCGCCGGCGGTCCGAATCAGGCCGGGACGGAGGCATGAGCGGAGAGGATGGCCCGCGGATCATCCGGAAGATCGCTGTCGTCCGGACCGAGTACCTCAGCGCCCGGGGCATCCACGCCAACCTTGAATGCCGCGTCCGAGGCGGCCGGAACGTTCCTCCGGCCGGGGCCCTCTCGCCGGAAATCGACTGCACCACGGTCTCGGGCGAGCGTCTTACCATCCGCGTCCGCGATTACGACGTCCGGTTTTTGGACCGGGTCGCCTCCAGCGAGGCCCTCGGCCACCTGGACCTCATCGTCCGGGCCCGGAGGGGAGACATCGAAGCGGCCGCCGAGCTGCGGCGCCGGACGAACGCTCTTTATCTCCGCATCGCGGCCCGGTTCGCCGAGCCGTCCATCGTCCAAAACGACCTGGTGATCCCCTATACCGCGGCCGGCGAATATCCGGCCTCGGTCATCAGCCAGAAGGGGCGGATCCTGTTCGACCTGTCCCGGCGCGGCCTGTCGACCGCGGATTTCTGCCTGCTTTCGTCCGCGGCCTATCATCTGCCCCCGGAGGAGCGCCGGAAACATCTCCGGGAAGCCGTCCATGACCTGGAGATCCTGACCGGCCGGAAGCTCGAAAATCCGGACGACCCGCTCCTCATCGCCGTCCGCTCGGCCCTGCCCGAATACTTCCCGGGATTCATGCCGACGTACCTGAACGTCGGCCTGACTCCGGAGGTATTCAAAGGGCTTCCCCGCCGCTACGGGAAGGAAGCCGCCGGCTTGATCCGGCTCAACAACCGGAAAACGATCCTCGAGGCCCTCGATCCGGAGGCCTTCGCCCCGATCGAAAAGGAGATTCATCCGTCTCTCCATCCGGCCCGGACCCGGGAGCTGACCGAGGCCGTCGAGGCCTTGATCGCCCGCCGCAACCCGGAGCTCCTGACGTCGGCGGCCGCCCAGCTCGAATTCTTCCAGGAGAAGGCCTACGCCTATTATGAGACCCACCTGGACGCCCTCCGGAATTTCATGGACCGGGAGATCCATTACCCGTCCCTGATCCTCCAGCGGATGGTCTGCACCGTCATGGACGACCAATCCTATCCGGGCGTTCTCTACAGCCGCCACCCCCGCCGGGGCCAGGGCGTCTTCGTCCAGTTCGCCCGAAAGGTGTTCGGGGAAGACCTGATGACCGGCCGCCTTCAGCCCGAGGAGCGGACGTTCTTCCACCGGGAGGAAGCCCGGGAGGATGAAGCCGCCGTCGCCGCTGGCCGCGAAGCCCACGCCGGTCTCGCTGGCCGCCGCCATGAGGGCCGCGGTGGAGGTCTTGGTGTACTGGATGCGGACGCCGTGGCTCTCGACCAGGCGCTCGGCCTGGGAGCTCACGTTGACCGGGAGG
>JAAZPG010000138.1 GCA_012797375.1 Acidobacteriota bacterium | reverse complement strand
CGGCCGGATCCGTCATCTCGTAGATCTCGAGAGCGATTCCGGCTCCACCCGGATTTTCGAAATCCTGGGCGATGACCCGTCGGAAGCCGTACTCGTTGAAGATTTCCGCTCCGCCGTCGATATAGACATAGAGGTCTTCGCCGTCGAAGCGCTGGGCCTCGCCCCGGGGCGTCCAGCCGGGAACTTCGCCGGCCGCGGGGATGAGCGCGGCCGGGTCGGAATCCGGAACGGGAAACGGTATCGAAGCCGTCCCGCCTCCCTGGAAAAATCCGGCCAAAAGAACGGCGGCGAGCGGACCGGCGGCGGCCTTTTTCATGCGGCTTCCCTTAGATCTCAACCTCGAGCACGCCGGCTTTCCGGAGGTCGATCTCGCCGAGCTTCCGCTCGGACGCGTGCTTGATGGCCGTAATCTCCGCGCCCTGGAACCCGAGAAGGGTCGCGCAGTAGGCGTCGACCGCGACCCGGTCGACCCCGGCCACGATCCGGCCCGGTTTGATCAGCTCGCCGGGGCCCATCGGACCGTTGGTCCGGATGATCTCGGTCGCGTCGACGATGTTGAAAGCCGGCCGGACGGCGAAGTTGAGGTCGACGATGCAATATTCCAAGTGGGCGATGTCCGCCGGATCCGTCGTCCAATTGGGCTTGTGGAATTGGGCGCGATTGGACGACGGGGCGTTGAGGCCCATCAGGTTCTTCATCGTCCCGGTGAATTTGTTCCCGGCGTGGTCCTTGGTGATCGGCATGTTGATCCAGAGGTCGTATTCGAACAAGGCGTTCATGATCCGGGCCTCGGGCAGGGCGACGGCCCCGGGGATGGGAACGGATTTGAAGTTTTCATCCTCCCGGGGAATCAGCCGGAGGGCGGCGCCTTCCTCCTCGATGACCCGGGCCAGGCCGGTGCCGTCCCAGTTCGTCGGACCGAGCCAGCTGAGACAGGCGATCTCGGCCGCTTCGGCTTGCCGGCACATCCGGAGGACGGCCCGAAGAATTTCGGGCTTGGTGAACGTCCCGGGACGCCGGCTTTGGACGTTCGGCAGAAGGGCGACCTTGGCTCCCTTGGGGACGTAGGCGCCGAGGCCGCCGGCCAGCTCGACGGCCTTGGCCGTCATCGCCGCCGAGTCCGTCCCCTTGACGACGAAGACCGACGGTCCGGATTCCCCGGACGGCGGATTCCCGGTCCATTTTCCGAACAGCTTTCCGCCGACGACGACCGCGGCGCCGAGCGCGGCCCCGGAGCGGATGAATTCCCGGCGTCCGATTTTTCGAGCCATGGGCGGTCCTCCTTGAGTGATCCGTTTTGACGTTCGAAGGATAAAGTACCCGAAGAGAGCCCCGAGTTCAACCGGCCGAACGGCTCCTCGGGGCGAATGAACCCGCCGGATTGGAGCCGCCCCCCGCTTGGTTCTCGAGGGGCCTTTCCCCGGATATCCGAAATTGACGCGGCCGGGGCCTTGACTTATATTGATGTTTCGACCCAGGGAGGCCGACATGATCCGCTCCACGACAATCGTCTGCGTCCGCCGCGACGGACGAACGGCCATCGCCGGCGACGGCCAGGTTTCGCTCGGGGAGACCATCCTGAAATCGTCGGCCAGCAAGGTCCGCCGCCTGCACAAGGGCCAGGTGGCGGCCGGGTTCGCCGGCTCGACGTCCGACGCCTTCGCCCTTTTCGCCCGGTTCGAGACGAAGCTGGAGGAGTACAAGGGCAACCTGTACCGGGCGGCCATCGAGCTGGCCAAGGACTGGCGCCTGGACAAGGCCCTCCGCCAGCTCCAAGCTCTCATGATCGTGGCCGACAAGGATTCGGCCCTCATGATCTCCGGGACGGGCGACGTCCTCGAATCCGACGACGGCGTGCTGGCGATCGGCTCGGGCGGTCCCTACGCCTTGGCCGCGGCCCGCGTCCTGCTGAAACACACGACGCTTTCCGCCCGCGACGTGGCCGAGGAGGCCCTCCGGACGGCCGCGTCCATCTGCGTTTACACCAACGACACCATCACGATCGAGGAAATCTGAATGACCATTCATCTGCCGAAAAGCCTGGCCGGCCCGTTGGATAAGCTCCGGGAAAAGGACCGCGAGGCCGAGCTGACGCCCCGGGAGATCACGGCCGAGCTGGACAAGTACATCATCGGCCAGAACGCGGCCAAGAAAGCCGTGGCCGTCGCCCTCCGCAACCGCTACCGCCGGCGCCGCGTGCCGGCCGACCTGGCCGACGAAATCACCCCGAAAAACATCCTCATGATCGGGCCGACCGGCGTGGGGAAAACCGAGATCTCCCGGCGCCTGGCCAAGCTGACCGTCTCGCCCTTCCTGAAAATCGAGGCCAGCAAGTTCACCGAGGTCGGGTACGTGGGCCGGGACGTCGAATCGATCGTCCGGGATCTCGTCCGCATGGCCGTGGACATGATCCGCCAGGAGAAAACCCTCGAAGTCCGGGACAAGGCCTCGGCCGGGGCCGAGGAAAAGATCCTGGATCTTCTTCTCCCGCCGGTCCGCCGCCGCAACGGCGTCGTCTCCGACGAGGACCACCAGCGGTATCTGGAGTCGCGGGAGAAGCTCCGGCGGCAGCTGCGCGACGGGCTTCTGGAGGACCGGATCGTCGAAATCGAGGTGCGGGACCGCTCCACGCCTCCCTTGGAAATCTTTTCCAACCAGGGGGT
>JAAZPG010000011.1 GCA_012797375.1 Acidobacteriota bacterium | reverse complement strand
TTTTCTCTCCGGGAAAAGGGTCTTTTTTTTTCTGATCGGGGATCATAATTCAATAAGGAGAGGGTGTATTGAACAACGCGATCGTTAATTTCTCCATTCCCCGAAACGAGCCGGTCTTGGATTACCTGGACGGCTCGCCGGAACGGAAGGCGCTGGTCAAGGAGCTTGAACGCCAGGTCTCCACCGTGGTCGATATCCCGGCCATCATCGACGGCCGGGAAGTCCGGACCGGCGAAACACGCGACGTCGTGATGCCCTGTGATCACGGCCATGTCTTGGCCCGGTTTCATGCGGTCGGGCCGGCCGAGGTGCAACAGGCGGTCGAGGCCGCCTGCCGGGCCAGGGAACACTGGATGAATCTATCCTGGCTCGAGCGGGCGGCCGTCACCCTGAAGGCCGCCCGGTTGATTTCCGAAAAATACCGCTACACGATCAACGCCGCGACCATGCTGGGACAGGGAAAGAACATCTTCCAAGCTGAAATCGATTCCTGCTGCGAGACCGTGGACTTTCTCCGGTTCAATTCCTATTTCATCTCGGAAATCTACAACGAACAACCCCTGTCCACGCCGGAACAGATGAACCGGATGGAGTACCGGCCGCTGGAAGGCTTCGTCTTCACGGTCACGCCCTTCAATTTCACGGCCATCGGCTCGAACCTCAACATGACCCCGGTCCTGATGGGCAACACGACCGTTTGGAAGCCGGCCACCACCGCGGTTCTGTCCAATTATTACCTGATGCAGGTCTACCGGGAAGCCGGCCTGCCGGACGGCGTGGTGAACTTCCTCCCCGGTTCCGGCGCGGTCATCAGCGGCGTGACCTTGGGCTCGAAGGACTTGGCTGGCATTCACTTCACCGGATCCAACGCCACCTTCAACGGATTGTGGAAGACCGTCTCCGGGAACCTCGAGCGCTACCGGTCCTACCCCAAGCTCATCGGCGAGACGGGCGGAAAGGATTTCATTTTCATCCACCATTCGGCCGATACTGATCAGGCAGCGACGGCCTTGATCCGGGGGGCGTTCGAATACCAGGGGCAAAAATGCTCCGCCTGTTCCCGGGCGTACATTCCCTTGTCCCTTTGGCCCGAAATCAAGGAGAAGATGCTGGGCATGCTGAGCCGGATCAAGGTCGGCGACGTCCGCGATTTCGATTGCTTCGTCAACGCGGTGATCGACGAAAAAGCCTTCGATTCGATCATGGGATACATCTCCCTGGCCAAGAAAACCCCCCGGGCGAAGATCATCGCCGGCGGCGAGGGCGACAAGAGCACGGGATATTTCATCCAGCCGACGATCATCGAGACCGACGATCCCCATCTGACGACCATGGAAGAGGAAATCTTCGGCCCCGTCCTGACGGTCTACCCCTATCCGGACGATCGCTACGAAGACACCTTGAAAATCTGCGATGAGACGTCTCCCTATGCCCTGACCGGATCCATCTTCGCCCGCGACCGGGCCGCCCTGGTCACGGCCTGCCGGATTCTAAGGTACGCGGCCGGCAATTTCTACTACAACGACAAATGCTCCGGGGCCATGGTCGGTCTTCAACCCTTCGGCGGATCCCGGGCGTCCGGAACGAACGACAAAGCCGGGGGAAGCCACAACCTGATGCGCTGG
>JAAZPG010000137.1 GCA_012797375.1 Acidobacteriota bacterium | reverse complement strand
TGCCGGTCCGTTGGCTCGTTCTCGTTCTCCCTCCCTTTACCGTATCGACACGCCTGATTTACGAGTCCTTGCCTCCGTCCTCCTTGACTTCCGCCGATAAAGCCAGTAAAATTACGCAGTTTCTCGGGACCCGGGAACTCGGCTCCCTGACGAATGCGCTCGAAGAGACGATTTTTCGCTTCTTCCCTCAGTTGAACGAGATCAAACGCTTTTTGCGGGATCAGGGCGCGGTTTTATCTCTCGTCACCGGTTCCGGGGCGGGTGTTTTCGGCCTTTTCGAGAAACGCGAGGAGGCCGAAAGATGCCGGGCCGCGTTGGCCGGCCGTTGGGACGCCGTGACGGCGTCGACGCTGAGCCGGGCCCAAGGATGGGACGCAATCACGTCTGGGGCGTCGCCAAGCGGTAAGGCAGCGGGCTTTGGACCCGCGATTCGGGGGTTCGAATCCTCCCGCCCCAGCTCCGGAAATAAACGCGCCGGGCGCGCGACATAAAAGGATACGACCATGAAGCTGTTCGCCGGTTCATCGAATCCCGGCTTGGCCCGGGAGATCGCCGCCTACCTGCGGATCGATCTGGGCACTTGCGTCCTGGATCGCTTCTCCGACGGGGAAATCCATTTCTACATCGACGAAAACGTCCGGGGCGAGGATATCTTCATCCTTCAGAGCGGCTCCAACGAGGCCAATTTCAACCTCATGGAGCTCTTTATCATGATCGATGCCTTCAAGCGGGCCTCGGCCGACCGGATCACGGCGGTCATTCCGTATTACGGGTACGCCCGCCAGGATTGGAAGGACCGGCCCCGCGTTCCGATTTCAGCCCGCCTGGTCGCCGATCTCCTGGAGACCGCGGGAGCCGACCGGATTCTGACCATGGACCTGCATTCTCCCCAGATCCAGGGATTCTTCTCCGTTCCCGTGGACAACCTCACCGTGGTCCCGGTCATGGTCAAGCATGTCCAAAGCCGCGGCCTGAAGAATATCACCATCGTCTCGCCCGACGCCGGCGGGGTCGGGCGGGCCAAGCATTTCGCCCGGCGCCTGGACGCCCCGCTGGCCATCATCGACAAGCGCCGCCCGGCCCCCAATGTCGCCCAGGTTTTCAACGTCATCGGCGACGTCGCCGGCCAAACCTGCGTCCTTTTCGACGACATGGTCGATACCGCCGGGACGCTGTGTCTGAGCGCCGAGGCCCTGAAGAACGCCGGGGCGGCCGAGGTTTTGGCCTGCTCCACCCATGCCGTCCTTTCCGGCAAGGCCCTGGACAAAATCGAGTCATCGCCCATTGAAACGCTCATCGTGTCTAATACCATCGCTCCGGAGAAGCGTCGGGCTTGTGCCAAGATCGAGACGCTGTCCGTGGCTGAGCTCTTCGGCGAGGCTATCCGCCGGATCAATGAAAAAAGCTCCGTGAGCTCGCTGTTCGATTAAGGAGGACGACTTCCATGAACCTGACGATCCCCACCCAGCCCCGCGAGGCGTTCGGCAAGAACGCGTCCTACCGCATCCGACAGACCGGCCGGATTCCAGCCGTTCTTTACGGCGAAGGCCGGCCCAGCCAGGCCCTTGTCGTGGATAAGAAGGACATCATCCGGATTCTCAAGTCTGAAACCGGTCTGAACACCCTCTTCAAGATTACGCTCGAAGACGGAGAGCGCGACGTCATGATCAAGGACGTCCAGATCAATCCCTTGACGGACGAGGTGATTCACGCCGATTTGATCCAGATCGACATGAACAAGGCGATCCGGGTCGAGGTTCCGATCGAGCTCGTCGGCGAAGCCGTCGGCGTCAAGGCCGAGGGCGGATTCATCGACTTCATGACCCGCGCCTTGATGATCGAGTGCCTCCCGGCGATGATCCCCGAACACCTGATCGTCGATGTCTCGGGACTCCGCCTTCACCAGTCGATCAAGGTCTCCGAAGTCGTCCTTCCCGAGGGCGTCAAGCTGATCACGGAGCCCGGCGCGGTCGTCGCCTTGGTCCAGGTCCCGCACGAGGAGAAGGCCGAAGCGGCGCCGGCGGTCGAGGAAGAGGTGGAAGCGGCGGCGGCGGCGCCGGCCGAGCCCGAAGTCATCAAGAAGGAGCGGGCCGAAAAGCCCGAGCCGGAGAAATAGAGCGTGTGGGCGGTCGTGGGCCTGGGGAATCCGGGCTTGCGGTATGCCGACACGCGTCACAACATCGGGTACATGTTGGTGAAGAAGGCGGCCAAGGCTTGGGAAATCCGTTTGAGAAAACCCAAGTTTTCAGCCAGGACGGGCGAAGGACGGCGGGCGGGCGAACGGATCGTCCTGGCCCTGCCGGAGACGTATATGAACGAGAGCGGCCAGGCCGTCAAGGCGCTCCTCGTCGGGATGGAGATCCCGACGGAGCGCCTGGTGGTCGTCTTCGACGACGTCGACCTGCCGCTTGGCGAGATCCGTGTCCGCCGCGAGGGCGGCCCCGGCACCCACCGGGGGATGGCCTCGATCGCCAGGCTGATTGGGACGTCGTTCCCGCGGATCCGCGTCGGCATCGGGCCCGTGCCCGAGAACGTCGACATCACGGATTTCGTCCTGGAGCCGTTCCGGAAAGCGGAAAAGAAGCTTTTGGACGGAAGCCTCGACCGGGCCATGGACGCCTTGGAGCTTGTCCTGGACGGCCGGATCGATCAAGCGATGAACAGCTATAATTAGCGTTCGTTGAGGAAGCGAAAACTTCCTCCTTGCTCCCCCCGCCGAAGAGGGGGATGCTGTCAAACCAAAAGGAGGTTTGGATGAAGCAGTATGAGACGGGGTTTCTCCTCGCCCCGAATATGACCGAGGAGGAGGCTGAGGGCGTCGTCCAGGGCCTGGCCGAGGTCGTTCCCCTGAAAAACGGGAAGATGATCCGGATCGAAAAGTGGGGCAAACGCCGGACGGCCTATCCCATCGGGAAGGCCCACGAGGCGTATTATGTGTTCTTCCATTACGAGGGCGGAGCGGAGATCCCGCTCGAGCTCAGCCGGCGGTTCCGCCAGATGGACACGGTCATCCGCCACCTGACGCTGGTCAAAGAAACGCGGATGAACGTCCGGAAGAAGAAAAAAGTCCGGAAGAACGCCCCGTCCGCGGCGGACGCGGAGACGGCGGCCCCGGCCGCCGAGCCCAAGCGCGAGGAGGCTTGATCATGGCCGAAGAAAAACGGTTCGAACGCTCAGACCGGCCGGAGAAGCCGGCGTACAGGAAATTCTTTCCTCCGAAAAAGAAGTTCTGCCGGTTCTGCCAGCGGAACGTCAAGTTCATCGATTATAAAAACGCCGACATCCTGAAAAAGTACATCCCCGACCGGGGCCGGATTTCGCCCCGCCGGGTGACCGGCACGTGCGCTTTTCACCAGCGCAAACTGGCGGCGGCGGTGAAGCGGGCCAGGCACATGGCCCTTCTGCCCTACGTCACCGAGTAAGACCGGAGGTCCCATGAAAGTCATCCTGAAACAAGACGTGGAAAACTTGGGCCGGAAGGGAGACGTCGTCAACGTCGCGTCCGGCTACGGCCGAAATTACCTCATCCCCCGCAAGCTCGCCCTCGAAGTGACGGCTTCCAACCTCAAGATGATCGAAATCGAAGGGGCGGCCTTGAAGAAAAAAGCCGAACAGGAGCGGGCCTCCTTCCAGGAGACGATTCAGAAGCTCAACCAAGTGACCCTGTCCTTCACCCGCAAGACCACGGAGAAGGATCACATCTTCGGCTCGGTCACGGCCGCCGACATCAAGGAGGCGTTGGACGCGCAGGGCTTCGCCGTCGATAAGAAGCGGATCGTCCTCCCCGAGCCGATCAAACAGTTGGGTTCCCACAAGGTGACCATCAAGGTCTATCACGACGACAAGGCCGAGATCCAAGTGGACGTCGTCGCCGAGGAAGAGCCGCCGGCGGAAACGGAGGCTCCCCCGGCGGAAGCCTGAGGCCGCCGGCGGGCCGGAAGGCCCGAAAGGAGGAGCGGTGGATCTGGATTCGCTGTTTCTGAAACGAACGCCGCCCCACAGCCCGGAGGCGGAACGGGCGGTCCTGGGCGGGATCCTGATCAATTCCCGCAATTACAGCCTCGTTCTCTCGACCGTGGCCATCGAGGATTTCTACAAGGATGCCCATCGGAAAATCCTGGAGACGGTCGGCCGGCTCGTGGACCGCGGAGTGCCGGTGGAGCTTTTGGCGGTCAGCGAGGAGCTTCGCCGGGAGGGGCGGCTGGAGGATGTGGGCGGCGCGGCCTACCTGTCCTCTTTGATGGACGGCGTGCCCCGCAGCTCCAACGTCGAATACTACGCCAGGATCATCAAGGAAAAAAGCCTGCTCCGGCGGCTCATCCTTTCCTCCGCCCAGATCATCGCCGCCAGCTACGAGGAAAAGGAGGACGCCGACGATCTGGTCAACGCCGCCCAGGCGGCGATGATCGACGTGGCCGAACAGCGGGACCGCCGGGGCTTCGTCCCCTTGAGCCAGGTGATCGGACCGACGATGGAGCACGTCCAGAAGCTCGTGGCGACCCGAGACTCGGTCACCGGAGTGGACACGGGCTTCTACGAGCTCAACAAGCTCACGGCCGGGTTTCACCCGTCCGAGCTCATCATCGTCGCCGCCCGCCCCTCCATGGGCAAAACCGCCTTCTGCCTGAACATGACTCAGTATATCGGCCTTCGGGCGGGGAAAGCCGTGGGCTTTTTCTCGATGGAGATGTCCCAGGAGTCGCTCCTCATCCGGATGCTCTGCGCCGACGCGAGGATCGATCTGCAGCATGTCCGGTCCGGCTTGATCAGCGACCGGGACCTGGACCGTCTCCGCTTGAGCGCGGAAACGCTCGGCCCCTGCCCGATTTTTCTCGACGAGACGCCGGCCCTCACCCTGGCGGAGATGAAGGCCAAGGCCCGGCGGCTGAAGCTGGAGGGCCTTCTGGACATCGTCTTCATCGACTACATCCAGCTGATGCGGGCCGGGGGGCGCTTTGAAAACCGCAACCAGGAAATGTCGTT
>JAAZPG010000136.1 GCA_012797375.1 Acidobacteriota bacterium | reverse complement strand
TTTTCCGTCTCCGGTGTAGATTTGAATCTGTCCCCGAAGGGCGGGAGGCCTTGGTTTTGCGCTCTTGCTCTTCATTGTCCCTGATTCTACCACGAGCCGTTCGGCTTGCATAATTCCCTGTCTTGACTTATATTGCCATTGACAGCGGGTCCACCTGTCATCCAATCACGAAAAAAAGGCGAAGGAGTCTCCCATGGCCAAGACCATCACCCTGACCCAAACCGACTATGACCGGTTGAAGGCGTTGACTTCCGTCGATCCGGATCCCTCGGATCTCGATAAAAACGCTTTCCAGGAGCTCCGGGCCGAGCTTGATCGGGCTGTCGTCGTCGATCCGAAAGAAATCGACCCGAACGTCGTCACCGTGAACTCGCGGGTCCTTATCCAGGACGTCGCGACGGGCGAGGAAAAGGAATACACGCTCGTTTTTCCGCTGGCGGCTGATTTCAGCGTGGGAAAAATCTCGGTCCTGGTCCCCCTGGGAACCGCTCTGCTCGGATTTCGCAAGGGCGACGTCGTCGAGTGGAAGGTGCCGGGCGGACTCCGTAAATTCAAGATCAAGAAAGTCCTCTACCAGCCGGAAGCCGCCGGGAATTTCGAATCCTAGCCGATCGACTTGGCCAGGGCCCCCCATTTCTTGTCCAGGCGGAATCCCCGGCGGAGGAAAAAGCCGGGAAGGTAGAAATGGGTCAGGACCGTCGTGTATCCCTGGCCGGCCATCCGCCCGCAAAAATCGTCCACCACGGCTCCGCCCAAGCCGCTTGACTTCAGCCGGGACGTGATGACGACCGCATCGATGAAAACGACGGACCGGGACATGACCCGGTAGCACAATCCTCCGACGATGCGGTTCTGGCGGTCTTGGAGGATGAAATGTCGGTCTTGTTGGGAAATGACCTTGGGGAAATTCTCCTTGTAGAAGAGCCGATAGAGGCGGCCGATGTCGGCCGGGTCGGTTGTTTCGCTGAAGGCGTACGTTTCGCCCCGGCGGTCGACAAGAAAGCTCCGGACGACGATCCGCTCCGCCCCCTCTTCGCCCTCGACGACGACGTCGAGACGGCGGTCCGGCTCGAGATGGGGAAAAATCATCCGGCTGAAGACGGCCCGGTCCCTCTCGTCGTTCAAGGCGGCTTGGAGATCGGACAGCTCGACGTGCCGGACGGCCGGGGCCTTGGGATTCTCCGACATCAAGGCCAGGAGCCGGTCGAACAGCTCCTCCTCCTTCAAGCTCCGCCCGGCGAAATAGGTGTGGCGGTAGAGATGGTAGCGGACGATCTCCGGGAAGCGGCCCAGGTCGTATTTCCGGTGAAGATCGAGGACCTTTCGTTCCCGGTCCCGGGAGTCGGCCTTCGGATTGGCCGCCTCCCATTCCTGAAAGGCCCGGACGGCGTTGAGCCCGGCCAGCGGGATTCGGTAGCTTTTTTCGAACCGGGCGCGGTACTCGGCCAGCAGCCGGCGCAGGCCGGCCAGCTCCGGTGAGGCGGGCTTCCCCCCGCCGAGGTCGTTTTGAAGTTCGGCGAAAAAGGCCGCCGCTTCATCACGGCCCAGGGCGTTGTAGCAGGCGTCGAAAATCCATTCCAAGTCCGTTTGCTCCCGGATCCAAGGATAATCGGCGGCCGTCCGACGGTAAAAGCGGTCGACGAGCGGACGGACAATCGACAGAGTGTTCCGGTACGGCGTCCGGGAGTCGAGAGAAGCGATGATCGTCGCGTCCCGGTACTCGATTTCCGGGACGATGGCGTTGAGGGGGGAAACGGGGCCCGGCACGATCCGGCGGCCGGTCATTTTCCAGGCCCGGAAGAAGACGGACATCGCTTCAATGTAGAGCTTCCGCCAAACCGCCAGTTCGGGCGGAGGCGCGCCCGCCGCCCGGCGGCCGGCGTATTCACGGATCTTTTCCCAGAGGGTCAGGTCGCCGATGTATCTCCGGGAGACGGCGCCTTCCCCAAGCCGGATTGCCCCAAGGGGAGCCATGGCCGCCGTCTCCTCCGGGTGGTCGGCCAGGAAGGCCGACCAGAGAATCGTCCGCCATTCGCGGTCCGACCACGGCCGCCCTTTGAGGAAAAGCTTCAGGTCATAATGGCGGCTGGAGGTCGTATTCAGGCTGATCCGGTAATCGGGGAAGGAGGAGACGGAATGGGCCCGGGAAATCCAAATGCCGGCGGCCGGGATGTCCCTCGGGTTGAAATCATCCGGGCCGAAGGCGAACCGGATGGACTCGTGGAGGAACGTCGTCCCGAGGAGAAGCGTTTTCAACCGGCGGATCTCGGCGGGACCGAGCCCTTCCTCGAAAACCAGCCGGTCTTCTTTTCTCAAGACGCCGAAGGCGGCTTTCTTGCCGTCTTTTTCGATCCCGTGTGTGAGCTTGGCCAGGAGCTTTTCGGCCGAGGCGGCCAGCCCTGGATCGGCCGTATGAAGAGCCCAGGCCGCCAGCTCCGCCCGGATGGAGCCGAAGAATTCCGGGTGAACCCGGGTCAGGTTCGCCAGCAGCCGGAGGATGCGGTCGAATTGGAGCCGGGTGACCGGATTGGCCGGCCAGGTCATCGTTTCCCGGTAGGCGATCATCCGCCGGCGGAGTGAATCCAGGCGGCTTTTGCCCGGCCGGGCCGAGACGATTCCCTCGATGCTCCGGGCATTGAGGAACGGCTTGCCCGACTGGACGAAGGCCGGCAGAAGCCGGCTGTAATCGACGTTTGGATTGTCGAGGAGAAGGAGGCGGTAGGCCCAGCAGCGGACGTCTTCGGCCGGATGGCCGGCAAGGGCCCGGAGACGGCTGCGGATGAGGTTCGTGGTTCGGAGATCCGGCTCCTGGAAAAGCTTTTCCAGCTCGTCGAGAAGGCCGTCGAGCGGCTTCCGTCCGGAAAATAGGATCCGGACGAGGATTTCATTGAGGCGGAGAAGGGGAGTGTTCCGGATATTGGACGGCTGGGCGATATCCTCCGTCGGGGCGAGACGGACGCGCCGGTCGGGAAGGAAGACGCGGTCCGTCGCCGGCTCCAGCGGCAGGTCCCAGCCTTCCTTGCAGGGGGAAAAGCGGATCAAGGCGGGATTGCCGGCCCAAAGAATCGGCTGGCGGGCGAACAAGCCTAAATCGACGACCGTCCCCTGGATTTCGTATTCCAGATCGCCCACCAGCCAGACTTTCGGCCGGGCCGTCGGCCGCAACGGCAGGCGGAGCTTCCGGTTCCGGTCGCGGAGGCCGCGGGCGTCGCGCGTGATTTCGTCCTCCAGGATGCCCAAGTCGCGGAAGAACCACAGCGGGATGCGGACGGTTCCGCCGGGGCCGGCCAGCTCAAGATAAGGTTTGCGGTAGAGCTCCTCGATCCGGCCGGAAAAATTCTCCTCGATCCGCTTCCGGTTGAAGGAACCCTTGGGAGTCACCTCGCCCCAGGCGGCGTCGAAATCGCGGTCGAGGACGGCGAAATTGATGACCCGTTCGTAAGGAGCCAGGTCGGCGTTGGCCGCGGTGACGATCCGCCGGTAATATTCCCGGCCGTTATCCTGGACCAAGGCCGAAGCCAGGACGGTGTCGCTGCGGTCGGGAACGATGAACAGCACGTTGGTGGGCCGCCCGTCTCCGACGAGAAACGTCCGCTTGATGCCGGGGACGCCGATGAATTTATCCTCGACCTTGCGGGGAGCGATCGTCTGGCCCCGGTTGTTTTTATAAATGTCCTTGATCCGGTCGATGATTTGGTAATAGCCGTTGGACAGCCGCCGGAAGATGTCGCCGGTCTGAAGCCAGTAGTCGGTCTCCGGATTTTCCGGGAAGGGGATGAGGCTTTCCGGCGCGGCCGCTTCCAGGTAAGGGGCGATGTAATGGCCGGAGGCCTCGAGCTCGCTGTCCCGGCCGAGGCGGAGGCGGACGCCCGGAAGCGGCAGCCCGTGGGTGTTGTCGACGTACCGGCCGGGAGGAGTCATGGTGATTCCTCCGGTGCCCTCGGTCATGCCGAACCCGCTCGAAAGGTTGATGCCCTCCTGTTCGAAAAACCGGAAGACTCTCGGATCCAGGTAACCGGCGGCGGACAGGCCCCAGCGGAGCCGCTGGCCGACAACCGAGCGGATGACGCTCTTCCGGTCGGCGCCGGAGGTCTCGTCCAGCTTTTCCAGGCACCTCTCGTAGAGCTGGGCCCAGCGGACGGGGACGCTGATGAATCCCGTCGGATTGACCTTGGGGAAGAGGGTGAACAGCGTGTCGGCCGAGGGATTCCCGGCGAAGACGTATGTCCCCCTCCAGAAGATCATGCCGAGAAGCTCCAGGTAACGGCCGAACGTGTGAAAGAGGGGAAGAAAGCTCAGGAAGACCTCGTCGTCGCCGACGTCGGGCAGGGCCGCCGCCCGGGCGAAGCGCTTGGAGACCAGGTGGTAGGAAGAAAAGGACACGCCTTTCGGCCGCCCGGTCGAGCCCGAGGTGAACATGACCGTGGCGACTTCGTTGACCGGCCGGCGGCGGCGGGCCTCGAGAAGCGATTCGAGGGAACGAACCGGCCGGCGTTTGGCATATTCAATGAGGACGCCGTCCTTTTCATTTTCCGGCTTCCCGGCCGGGGCCACGGTCAAGATCCGGAACGGCCGGGCCGTCCGGCGGCGGACTTCGCCCAGGATTTTCCGGCGGTCCGGCCGGTCGGTGAGGGCGATCGTGATGTTCAGAGCGTCGAAGATCTCGACCAAGTTGTCGATGTTGAAATGGGGATTGATCGGCGTGTCCAGAATGTCGTAAAGGAGGCAGGCCAAATCGGCCGAGGCGCATTCGACGTTGTTTTCCGCGTAGATCGCCACCCGGGGCTCCGCTCCGTCCTCCTGGCCCATGGCGTAGAATGAGCCGGCGAGCTCCCGGACCCGGCGGCCCACCTGTTCGTAGGTCCATTGGACGGGCGTGGACGCGGACATGTCTTGGAAAAGGATCTTGTGAGGCTGTTCCCGGATCCGGCTTTCGAACAAGTCGAGGAGGTTGTAGCCGGTGAGACGGATGAAGGCGAAGACCGTCTCCGCCCATCGGTTCAACAGGTCCGGTTCGCCGAGCGCCTGAAGAAACGTCCGGCTCGACGTCAGGTTCAGGTATTCCTTGGCCGAGGCGGCCGCCGGAAGGCGGCCCGAGGAGACGGCGGATTCGGCGGCTTCCAGGATTTCCCTCGCCCGAAGAGGAGTCGGAGATTCGAATTGAAGCGCATGCCAAGGGCTGGATCGGTATCGCCCCGCGGCGGATCCGCCTTTCTTCATAAAAAATATTATACTCCGGAACGACCGGTGTTTCCAGCAATTCTTGACATGCCGGTAAAAATGGTCTATAGAAGGATTAGGCCATTATAAGGTGGATTAGTCCATTTGGAGGAAATCATGGAAAAGATGAAGCTGGACAAAAGCTCTTCCGCTCCGCCCGCTTATCAGCAAATCATCTCCTTTTTCGACCAGCAGATAAAAAACCGCGTTCTTCTTCCCGGCGACAAGCTCCCTCCCGAGCGCGAGCTCGCCGAGGAACACGGGACGGCCCGGGGAACGGTTAAAAGAGCCTACGAGGAGCTCGTCCGCCGCGGGCTCATCGAAGCGTTTTCCGGCCGCGGATCTTTCGTCGCCGGGGAAGCGGTCGCCCCGGTCGAGGATCGCAAAGACCGGGCGATCCGGCTGATCGACGAGCTATTGGATCAACTGGGTCGCCTTAAGTTTTCCGCCCAGGACATTCGGATGTTCTTCGACCTCCGCCTGCTGGGCCGGGAGGACAGCCTGCGGAATCTCTCGGTGGCCGCCATCGATTGCAATCCCGAAACCCTGACGATTTTCGAGCGCCAGTTTCTCCTGATCCCCAACGTCAACCTGGCTCGGATCGACCTGGACGACTTGTTCGAGGATCCCGGGGCGGGCGCCCGTCTCGAGATCTTCGACCTCGTTTTGACGACCACCACCCATTACCAGGAATTGATCGACCGCTTCCCCGAAATCCGGAGCAAGGCCGTCCAGGTGGCCGTCGCCCCGACCCGGACGTCCATCATCAGCCTGGCCCGGCTCACGCCGGCTCAGCGGATCGGCATCCTCAGCGAATCGAGAAAGTTTCAGGCGATCATCCTGGACCATCTCCGGACGTTCGACATCCCCTCCACCGGCGTCAAAACCCTCTTCATCTCCCAGCTCGAGCGTCTCGACGAGTTCATCGCCGCGCTCGACGCGGTCATCGTTCCGGCCGGGTATTCCCTGCAGAAAAACCGGGAGCACTTGCCCGCTCTCCAGGCGTTCACCGAGCGGGGCGGGATCATCATCCCCTTCGATTACCAAATCGAGCGGGGCTCGCTCCTTCATGTCGAAGAGCGGCTGCGAACGCTCCTGGACGAGGAAAAAAGGAGCGTCTGATGAATCCGCAAAATATCGTTCTCGGCGTCATCGGGGCCGACTGTCACTCGGTCGGCAACAAGATCCTGGATGCCTATTTCTCCGAGGCGGGTTTTCATGTGACCAACCTCGGAGTGATGGTCAGCCAGGAGGAATTTATCGACGCGGCCGTTGAGACGGATGCCGCGGCCATCCTCGTCTCCTCTCTTTACGGTCACGGAGAAATCGACTGCGAAGGCCTTCGGGCCAAATGCATCGAGCGCGGCCTGGACCGCATTCTCCTCTATGTCGGCGGCAACCTCGTGGTCGGCAAAACGCCCTATGAGGAGGTCGAGAAGAAGTTCTTGGACATGGGCTTCAACCGCGTCTTCCGCCCCCAGGTCGACCTGGCCGAGGTCGTCAAGATGCTGAAAGCCGATATCGCCGCCGCGAGCCGTCCATGACGCCCTCGGCCCTCGCCTCGATCGACATCGGGTCGACCTACACCAAGGGCGCCCTGTTCGCCCTGGAGGCGGGGGCTTTCCGGCTTCTCTCCCGGGCCGAGACGCCGACGACGGCCGACAACCTGGCCGTCGGTTTCGGCCGGGTCCGGGAGAAACTCGGCCCCGGCGGCCGAGGGCCGGAGGATTTTCCGGTTTACTTGTCCTCCTCCGCCCGAGGCGGTCTTAAGATCGCGGCTCTCGGGCTGACGGCCGACTTGACTCTTTCGATCGCCCGGATGGCCGCGTATTCGGCCGGAGGCAAGATCGTCCGGACGTATTCCTATGAGCTCGCGGCCGACGAGATCGCCGGCCTCGAAGCCCTCCAACCCGACATCATCCTCTTCACCGGGGGCACCGACGGAGGCAATTCGGCCGTCGTCCTCCGCAACGCGGAGCTCCTGGGCCGGTCCTCGACCGCCGCGTTCATCCTCTATGCCGGCAACGCCAAGGTCCGCGACCGGGTCCTGGCCTTGCTCGACGGCAAGGCGGCGGCCGCCACCGATAACGTCATGCCCGAGGTCGGGACGATCCAGATCGAGCCGGCCCGCGAAGTCATCCGGAAGATCTTCCTCAAGCGGATCGTCGACGGCAAGGGACTGTCGACCGTCGTCCGCGAGACCGGTCGCGATCCCTGGCCGACGCCGCTGGCCGTCTTCGAGCTCGTCCGCCGGATCGGGGCCTCCCAGCCGGGCTGGTCCGATTTCGGTCTCGTCGACATGGGCGGGGCGACCACGGACTTCTACTCCCACACGGAGGCCTTCACCGGAGGGGATTCGGTCCTGCTTCGCGGCCTGCACGAACCCCTTCTCAAGCGGACGGTCGAGGGCGACCTCGGACTCCGCGTCTCGGCCGCCGCCTTGTGGGAATCCGAGCGGGCGTACTTGACCTCGCGCCTGGCGGCCGCCGGCCGTTCGATCGAGGATTTCGACGCGTACATCCACCGCGTTTCCGCTCAACCGGAGTCGCGGCCCGAAGGCGGCGCCGAGCGGGCGTATGACGAGATGATGGCCGCCGCCTGCGTCCGGGCGGCCGCTCTCCGTCACGCCGGAACGCTCAGCCGGGTTTACACGCCCCAGGGCGGCTTTCACGTTCAGCGGGGCAAGGATCTCCGCCGGATCACTCGCTTGATCGGGACCGGGGGATATCTCTCCCGGACCGAAAACGCCGCGATTCTCCTGGAGGCCTGCGCCCCCGGCCAAGCCGACGCCGATTCCCAACCCCTGCTTCCGGTTTCCCCCGCGGCTTACGCCGATGAGGGGTATCTCTTCCCCCTGCTGGCGAACCTGGCCGGGGATTATCCCGACGCCGCCGCCCGGACGGCCGTCGGCGGACTCCGTGTTTTAAAAGGATGAACGCATGAGATACGAACCCATGGCCTGGAAGGATTTCTTGACCCAGCGCAAATCCGTTCTGGCAACCTGGCCGACCGGCAAGGACGTCGACTTGGAGGGAGGGCTCCGCTACCAACGGGACATTCCCGAGGCGAAGAACTTCGCCCGGGCGATGAGCGGGGCCAAGGCCAAGGGCCGGACCTTGATCCAGCCCCGGGCGGGCGTGGCTCTGATCGATGATCACATCCGTCTCCTGCGCTTCTTGGAGACCGAGGGCACGGCCGACCTGCTTCCGACGACGATCGACGCCTATACCCGCCAGAACCGGTACGAGGAAGCGGCCGTCGGGATCGAGAAATCGACGGCCGCCGGCCATTCCCTTCTCAACGGCTTTCCGGCGGTGAACCACGGCCTGGGCGGCTGCCGCCGGGTGACCGAAGCCGTGACCAAACCGATCCAAGTCCGCCATGGCACGCCTGACGCCCGGCTCCTGGCCGAGATCTCGCTGGCCGGCGGATTCACCAGCTTCGAGGGCGGCGGCATTTCCTACAACATCCCGTACGCCAAGAAAGTCGAGCTCGGGGACTCGCTCCGGGCGTGGCGCTATATCGACCGGCTGGTCGGCTGGTACGAGGAAAACGGCGTCTCGATCAACCGCGAGCCGTTCGGGCCGCTGACCGGAACCCTCCTGCCGCCGTTCATCGGACACACCGTGGCCATCCTGGAGGGTCTCCTGGCCCTCGAACAAGGCGCCAAATCCATCACTCTCGGCTACGGCCAGGGCGGCAACGTTCTCCAGGACCTGGCCGCCCTCTCCTCGCTGCGGGAACTGGCCGGCGAATATTTCGAAAAGGCCGGTTTCACCGATTTCGACCTGACGATCGTTTTTCATCAGTGGATGGGCGGATTTCCCGAGGACGAGGCCAAGGCGTTCGCCGTCATCAGCCTCGGCTCGTTCGTCGCGGCCGCGGCCGGCGTGGAAAAAATCATCGTCAAGTCGCCCCATGAGGCCGCCGGGATTCCGACCAAGGAAGCCAACGCCGCCGGCCTCAAAACCACCCGCCAGATTTTATCCATGCTGACGGACCAAATAATCTGCGGCGACAACGACATCATCCGCCGGGAGAAGAACTTGATCCGGGAGGAAGTGGCTTGCTTGATGAACGCCGTGGAGAACGCCTCGGGCGGCGACCCGATCCAAGGGATCGTCCGGGCGTTCGCCGGCGGCCTGCTGGACGTGCCGTTCGCCCCGTCCATCTTCAACCGCGGCCGGGTTCTTCCGGCCCGCGACAACGAGGGGTTTATCCGCCTCTTCGCCAAAGGCAATCTTCCCTTGTCCGACGAGATCATGGCCTTCCACAAGGAACGCCTGGCCGAGAGGGCCAAGGCCGAAGGCCGGGCGGTCACCTTCCAGATGGTGACCGATGATATCTATGCCATCAGCAAGAGCAAACTGATCGGGAGGCCGAAATGAAAATTGTCAAAACGCTGTTCGTGCCCGGGTCGTCCGCCTTCTATTTCGACGACCAGCGGGCCATCAAGGCCGGGGCCGGCCACGACGGATTTTTTTACACCGGGCAGCCGGCCACGCCCCATTTCAAGTCCGTCCGGGTGGCCGGAGAAATCTTGTCCATTCTCCTCGTCCTGGAGAACGGAGCCGTCGCCGGAGGGGATTGCGCCGCGGTTCAGTATTCCGGAGCCGGAGGGCGCGATCCGCTCTTCCTGGCCGCGGATTACTTGCCCCTGCTCGAGACGCGCATCCGGCCGCTGCTCGAAGGGCGGGAGATCGGACCGTTCCGGACGATGGCCGGGGAGGTCGAAAACCTGGAATTCGACGGTGTGCGGCTCCATACCGCCGTCCGCTACGGACTGTCCCAAGCCCTCCTCCAAGCCCGGGCGTTCGACCGTCACCGGCTCATGGCCGAGATCATCTGCGAGGAATACAATCTCCCGGTCGTCGCCGAGCGCGTCCCCGTCTTCGGCCAGACCGGGGACGACCGCTACGTCAACGCCGACAAGATGATCCTCAAAGGCGTGGACGTCCTGCCCCACGCCCTGATCAACAACGTCGACGAAAAGCTCGGTCGGAACGGGGAGCTGCTTCGGGCGTACATCCGCTGGCTGGCCGACCGGATCCGCGCGTTCCGGACCGAACCCTCCTACCGTCCGACCCTCCATATCGACGTCTACGGGACGATCGGACAAATCTTCGGGCTCGACCCGGGACGAGTGGCCGATTACCTCGCCTCGCTCGAGGAGGATTCGGCCGAGTTCCCGCTGTACATCGAAGGGCCGGTCGACGCCGAGGAAAAGGCCCGGCAGATTGAGCTTCTCGGGAAGGTTCGGGAGACTCTCCGCCGGCGCGGCTCCTCGGTCAAGATCGTGGCCGACGAGTGGTGCAACACCTTGGAAGACGTCCGCGATTTCACCGACGCCGCCTGCTGCGACATGGTCCAAATCAAGACGCCCGACCTGGGCGGGATCCAGAACACCATCGAGAGCGTCCTTTACTGCCGGAGGCACGGCATGGAAGCCTACCAGGGCGGCACCTGCAACGAGTCGGACGTCTCGGCCCGCGCCTGCGTCCACGCGGCCGTGGCCGCCCGGGCCGAACGTCTGCTGGCCAAGCCCGGGATGGGATTCGACGAGGGCTTTATGATCGTCCGCAACGAGATGGAGCGCATTCTGGCGGTGCTTCGGGCCCGCCCTGAGGGGAAATAACCATGACTTCCCGTGAAAAAGAATTCCGTGTTCTTTCCGCCACCGCCATTCTCGGCTACGGCTTTCCGGAGAAATCGTTCCGGGCCGGCCTGGCCCGCAAACCCCACTTGATCGGAGCCGACGCCGGCTCGACCGACCCCGGCCCGTATTATCTCGGAGCCGGGAAGGCCTTCACCAATCGGTCCGGCGTCAAGCGCGACCTTCGTTTTATGCTGAGGGAAGGCGTGCGGCGGGGCATCCCCGTGGTCATCGGCACGGCCGGCGGCAGCGGCGCCCGTCCCCATGTCGATTGGTGCGAGGCGATCATCCGGGAAATCGCCCGGGAGGAAAAGTTGGCCTTCACCCTGGGCATCATCTACGCCGACATTCCGAAGGAGCGCGTCCGGAAACACCTTCGGAAGGGGGAAATCGTCCCCCTGGCCTACGTCCCGCCCCTGACAGAAAAAATGCTGGACGACTCCCTCCACATCGTCGCCCAGATGGGCGTCGAACCGATCCAAGAGGCCCTCCGGAGGGGATGCCAGGTCGTCCTGGCCGGACGATGCTATGATCCGGCGGTCTTCGCCGCCCTTCCGGTCATGCGGGGATTCGATGAGGGTTTGGCCCTCCACATGGGCAAGATCCTCGAGTGCGCGGCCATCGCGGCCACCCCGGGCTCGGGGGCGGATTGCGCCCTGGGCGTTCTCCGCGGGGATTCCTTCATCCTGGAAACGCTCAATCCGGCCCGGACGTTCACTCCCGAATCCACGGCCGCCCACACCCTCTACGAAAAAACCGATCCCTACCACCTTCCAGGCCCCGGCGGCGAGCTGGATCTGACCGCCTGCACGTTCACCGCCCTGCCCGGCGGCCGGGTCGAGGTTCGGGGAAGCCGCCATGTCCCGACGCCCGAATATTACGTCAAGCTCGAGGGCGTTCGGCGGACCGGTTTCCGGACGATCTCGGTCGCCGGCACGCGGGATCCCATCATGATCAAGGAGATCGACGCGATCCTGGAAGCCGTCACCGGCCAAGTCCGCGACATCCTCAAGGCTGAGAAAATCGACGGCCGCATCCAGTTCCACGTCTACGGCAAGGACGGGGTCATGGGCCCCTTGGAGCCCGAGACGAAGATCCGGAGCCACGAGCTTGGGATCGTCATCGAGGCCGTCGGATCGACGCCGGAGGCGGCCGATTCGCTCTGCAGCATCACCCGCTCGACTCTCCTCCATTACGGCTACCCGGGCCGGATCTCGACGGCGGGCAACCTGGCCTTTCCTTTTTCGCCTTCGGATGTCAGAATGGGAGAGACGTTCGAATTTTCGGTCTACCACCTGATGCCGTTGACCGGCCGGACCCCTTTCCCGGTCAAGGTCGTCACCATTTGAGACGAGGAGCCGTCCCATGAAACGCAGCATATTATCCGTGGCCAAGGTCATCCGGTCGAAAAACAGCGGTCCGTACGAGCTGACCCTGGACATCATTTTCAAGGACCGGAAAGGCTATGACCTGTTCCGGCGGTCGAACGCCGTGACCAAGGCCACAATCGCCCGACTGTACCGCTGCCGGCCCGCCGACGTCCTCAAGATCGTTTACTTCGAGCCGGCCAAGGCCCTGAAGGTCACCCTCAAGCGGCCGATTCCGTCCGGCCACCCGGGCGAGACCGACATCTACGGCGCCCAGCAGCACGCGCCGCTCTTGAGCCTGATGTTCTGACGCGGAGGAGGCCGGACATGATGAAGTCCAGTCCGCAGCGGACGGTTCACCGGGAAACGCTCATCTACGCCACGTATTACGCCCCGCGCGGCCGGAACCGCCTTTACCTGGTCGCGGCCGAGCTGTCCCAGAAATACCTCACCCCGACGGATCTCGTGATCGGCGTCCTCGGGGCGGAGGGCTCCGGGAAATCGACCCTCATCAAGGGGCTCTTCCCCGGATTGGAGCTGACCAACGACGATGACGGGATCAACGTCCGGCCGACGCCGCTCATCGACTTCGATCCCAAGGACGCCTTTTCCGGGCACACGTTTCACATCGACGTCCGCTACGAGCTGGCTTTCCACCAGAAGTTCGAGCTGGCCGAGGTCATCCACAAGGCCGTTACCCACGGCCGGCGGGTGATCATCGAGCATTTCGACCTGGTTTACCAAGCCCTCGGCTACAACGCCCAGGTTCTGTTCGGCATCGGCGAGGAGATCATCGTCGCCCGGCCGACGGTTTTCGGTCCGTTTCCCCAGGCGATCAAGGACATCGTCGACCGGACGATCAAGTACCGGCTGATGGCCCACTCGGCCGAAGACATCACCTGTTCGATCTTGAAACGGGATTACCATTTCCCGTTCCCTCCGCTCCACTCCGACGTCCGGCAGGGATTCGTCCTCAATTTCAACCACCGGCCCAACGTCGACCTCAAGGAGCTCGAGCGCAAGGTCAACGAGGTCATCGCCCGGAACGAGCCGATCGCCGCCTGCGGCGAAAACCGCATCCGCATCGGCCGGCACGCCATGCCCTGCACCGGGACCCGGACTCATGTGAAAACAGCCGGAGAGATCGAAAACTTCCGGCTTCTGCACGAATACCGTTTCGATTCCCGGACCAAGGAGTACTACATCGTCGGCCTGGTGGGGCAGAAATCCTCGGCCGGGTTCGAGGAAATGATCGATATCGAGGAGTATCTCGAAGGATATGGAGAATAAGGAGACGAGAATGAGCGCCCCCAAGCCTTTCAAGCTTTTCCCGCAGCGGCCGGACCGGACGCGATACCGGCGGGTTTCGGACCGGTTTGTCCGCCGGGTGAAGTGCTCCGGGGGGGAGGCGCTCGCCGTCGATCATGCGGGCTTGGTTCTGCTGGCCGCGGAAGCTTTTTCCGACCTGGCCTTTTACCTGCGGCCGGCCTTCTTGAAGCGCATCCGGGCGATCGTCGACGACCCGCGGGCCTCGGACAACGAGCGCTTCGTCGCCGGGGCGATTCTCAGGAACGCGGCCATCGCGGGCGAGGGCGTTCTGCCCCTGTGCCAGGATACCGGCTCGGCCCAGGTGGTCGGCTTCAAGGGACACCGTGTTCTGACCGACGGCCGGGATGAAGAAGCCCTGACGTCCGGCCTCCGGGACGTTTACCGGAAGCGGAACCTCCGGTATTCGCTCGTCGCCCCGCTCTCCGTTTTCGAGGAAGCCAACACGGGGACGAATCTTCCGGCCCAGGTCGACCTCCTGGCGTCCGAGGGGGAGGAATACCATTTCTATTTCATGGCTAAGGGCGGCGGATCGTCCAACAAGACGGCCTTGTTCCAGGAGTCCAAGGCCCTCCTGGAGGAAAAGAAGCTCGAGGCTTTCCTAGCCGAGCACGTTCGGGCCCTGGGCGTGGCCGCCTGCCCGCCCTACCGGCTGGCCGTTGTTCTAGGCGGACTCTCGCCCGAGATGACGATGAAAACGGTCAAGCTGGCCTCGGCCGGCTTCCTGGATTCCCTGCCGACGCGGGGAAAGAAAAGCGGAATCGCCTTCCGCGACGCGGAATGGGAGGGACGGCTGGCGAAAATCGCCGAGGAAACCGGCCTGGGCGCCCAGTTCGGAGGCCGTTTCCTGGTCCACGAGGCGCGATTCATCCGCCTGCCGAGGCATGCCGGCTCGTGTCCGGTGGGGATCGGCGTTTCCTGCAACGCCGACCGAAACTGCCGGGGGAAGATCACCGCGGAAGGGCTGTTTATCGAGCAGCTCGAGAAAGATCCCGGGAGGTTCCTCGAGGGGATTCCCTCCGGTTCGACCCCCGGAGCAACGGCGGTCGATCTGGACCGGCCGATCGCGGAAATTCTCCGGGACCTGTCGGCCTTGCCGGTCGGAACGATGGTCCGGCTGTCCGGGCCGCTCGTCGTCGCCCGGGATATCGCCCACGCCCGGATCTGGAAGATGTTCAAGGAAACGGGCCGCCTCCCCGACTATTTCAAGAACCACCCCGTTTATTACGCCGGGCCGGCCAAGACGCCGCGGGGGATGGCCTCCGGGAGCTTCGGCCCGACCACGGCCCAGCGGATGGACGGTTACCTGCCGGCCCTCATGGCCGCCGGGGCTTCGAAAATCACCCTGGCCAAGGGAAACCGTTCCCCCAAGGTCGTCGAAGCCTGCCGGGAACACGGCGGATTCTTCCTCGGAACGATCGGCGGCGCGGCCGCCCTGATCGCTAAGGAGCACATCATCCGGAGCGAAGTCATCGATTTCGCCGACCTGGGGATGGAAGCGGTCCGCCGGATCGTCGTCAAGGATCTTCCCGCCTTCCTCATCTACGACGACAAGGGCGGGGACCTGTACAAAAAATAAATCCTTTTCCCGGGAGCGATTCGCTTGACTTTCCGCGCCGGTCATGGTCTTTGTTTTGTTTGAGAAGGCCGGCGCCGGCCGTTTCAAGGCGGGGATGGACAACGCGCGGGCGGGATTTCCCCAAGCCCTCGGGGAGAACGGCCGGGCGCATCATCTCCGGCCGAAATGACGGCGGGAAGGAGACGGATCATGAGCGGACCGAACGCTCCCCGCGTCGAAAACAAGGTCGATGTCCCGGCGTTGAAAAAGAAACTGGGAAGGATGTATGTCCTGGCCCTGGCGGTTCTGGGCCTCATGCTGTTCCTTCCGGCCGGGACGCTGCGCTTCTGGGAAGCCTGGGCTTACCTGGCGATCCTGTTCATTCCGATGGCCGGCGTCGGGATCTATTTTTTCAAGCATGATCCCGAAGTCATGGAACGCCGCCTGCGGACGAGGGAGAAGGAAAAAACCCAGAAAAAATTCTCCCTCGCCGGCTTCGTCTTATTCGCCGCCGCGTTTCTCATCATCGGGTTCGACCGTCGTTGGGATTGGTCGGCCGTCCCTCTGGTCCTGGTCGTCATCGCCGACGTCATGGTGGCTCTCGGATACGGGATTTTCGTCTTGGTGATACGGGAGAACCGTTTTCTCTTGCGGGTCGTCGAGGTCGAGGCCGGACAAAACGTCATCTCCAGCGGGCCGTACGCCGTCGTCCGCCATCCCATGTATGCCGGCGTTCTGCTGCTCTACTTATTCACACCCTTAGCTCTGGGAAGCTTTTGGGCCTTGATCCCCTTCGGGCTCATCGCGGCCCTTTTCCCCATCCGGATCCTGAATGAGGAGCGCGTTCTCCTCCGGGACCTCGATGGATACGCGGACTACATGAAAAAAACCAGGTTCCGGCTGATCCCGGGAATCTGGTGAGAGACGGCGGGAGAGCGCCGTCCGCGGATAAAGCCGGGAGGAAAAAATATCCCCCGGCGGAGCCGGCTCGGCCGGCCCCGCCGCCTTCGCCGATTGGCTCCCCTCCTGGGAAAACAGCTTCGCCTCCCTGGCCCGCATCCCCGACGAGCTGAGAATCCACGGGGCGCGCCTCGACGGCCGATGGGTCGGGTTTGCGGCTTATTATCCGGAATTGCGCTGGGTGACGAACATCGCCGTCGATCCGGCGTTCCGGCGGCGGGGGATCGCCGCCCGCCTGATGGACCGTCTTCTAGACGATGTATCCGGCGGGCCGGCGCCCGTTAAACTCATTAATGTGGAAGCGGCCGACGCGGCGACGGCCGCTTTGGCCGAAAAGGCGGGATTCGCCGTCTACGCGCGGCAATACGAGATGGAACGGGAGCTTTGACATGCCCGGGCGGCTTTGTTAATCTGACGATAAATCCCCATGAAGGCGACGAGCCCCGGCCGGTTTTTCCGTCTTGCTGTTTTCGCCCCGGCGGCGGCCGCTCTCTTTGTCATCATCAGTGTCTTCCCTTATGAATACCGCGATTCGGATTCCTCCTGCTACAGCTCCCTTTCGCAGAAGCTGGCCCGGAGGCCGTACGGGGAATGGTGCGCGCCGCAGTGGGGCGGGCACGGGGGCAACGAGGGGCTTTTTTTCGAGCATCCCCCCGGGATTTTCTGGCTTCCGGCGCTCTTCATTCAAGCGGGCGTCAAGGCCGACCGGGCGGCTCTCTGGGCGAACTTCGTATATCTGCTGTCGAGCCTGTTTTTGATTTTCAAGCTGGCGGAGAGACGGGGAGATTCCCTCCTGGGCTGGGGAGCGGTCTGGGGCGTCATCCTGACGCCCGCCTTTCTCCAGTACTTGATCCGGGCCAACCAGGAACCTCCTCTGGCCCTGGCCGTCCTAGCCGGAATCTACGGCTTGGTCCGCCTGCGGGATTCTCGTTGGGGCGGTTGGCTGTTCGCTGCGGCCCTGGTCTCGGCCGTAATGATCAAGGGAGTCAGCGCGGTTTGGCTCTCCCTTCCGGCCGGGTTGTTCTGGCTGCTGGCGGCCCGCAACCGGAAGACGTTTTCTTGGATCGCCGCCGGCCATCTGATCGCCCTGGCGGCGGCCGCCTTGTTCGAGGTTTGGTTCCGGGAAACGACTCAGCTGGGCTTTTGGTCGAGTTATTTCGCCGTCCAGGGAGGCCGGAGCTTGGGCGGGGCCTTCCGCCCGCTTCACGCGGCCTATAATTTCGCCTGGTACGCGGCCCGCATTCTTTGGTTCGCCGCGCCGTGGACGTTTTTATTGATTTACGACGGGGCGGCGTCCTTGAGGAAGAAAAGGCCTTTTCCGCGGGATGGATTCGCCCGGTTCCTGCTCCTGTCGGTCCTGATTGCGGCGGTTCTTTTTTCCCTCTCGGACCGCAAGGCGGACCGGTATATTTTCCCGGCGTATCCGCTTACGGCCTTAGCCGGCCTTCTCGTCTTCTTCAAGGTCCGGCCGAAGGCCGCGGATTATTTGGCGAAAGGAGAACGGTGGTTTCCGGCTGCTTTTTCCCTCGCTCTCGTCGTCTTGACCTTTCTCCGGATCTTTTTCCATTCCCATCTCTATCGATACGTGAGAATCTGGCCGCAATAGCCGAGGGAGAACGCGCCATGAACTTTCAGGATCTGATCCGCCGCCGTTACAGCGTCCGGGCCTATGACCCGCGTCCCGTCGAGGAAGAGAAGCTCGCCCGTGTTCTCGAAGCCGCATGTCTCGCCCCGTCAGCCTGCAACCGACAGCCGTTCCGGATCGTCGTTGTGCCTACCCGGGGCCGGGAAGAGGAGCTTGGCCGCGTCTACGGGCGGCCGTGGTTCGTCCAGGCGCCCCTCGTTCTGGCCGTTTGCGCGCTTCCGGCCGAAAGCTGGAGGCGGCGGCACGACGGCTGGTGCTCGGCCGAGGTCGACGCGACGATCGCCCTGGATCATCTCATCCTGGCCGCGGCCGACGAGGGATTGGGGACGTGCTGGATCGCGGCGTTCGATCCGAAGGCCGCCAGCGAGGTCCTCAACCTCCCCTCCGAACTCGTCCCGGTCGCCTTCACTCCGCTGGGCTACCCGGCCGACTCCCCCGGCCCCAAAAAGCGCCGTCCGCCGGCCGAGCTGATCCGCCGCGGACGTTTCTGATCGTCTGGGAGACCAGGATTAAAAAAGAACGATGGCCAGGTAAATCAAGCTCAGGACGGCGATGACGATGGCCGCGTTCCCGGCCGCCCGCGATTTTTTATCCTTCTTTGAGAAGCCGCCGGCCTTGGCGGCCCGACGGATGATCAGCGGGCACAAGACGAGAGTGTTGAGGGCCAGGGGGATGACCAGGAAAAGCGAAACCTCCGTCCATTGCCCGCTGTGGAGCATTTGAGCCAGGGCCGCGGAGATCCGGCTCCATCCGGCCGGATCGGCCAGCTTGACATAGGCTGCCCGAAAAAGGTCGAAGGCGCGGG
Source organism: Acidobacteriota bacterium (assembly GCA_012797375.1). Lineage (GTDB taxonomy): Bacteria > Acidobacteriota > Aminicenantia > Aminicenantales > UBA4085 > JAAZPG01. The sequence continues at coordinate 14,730 of JAAZPG010000136.1, read as the reverse complement.
TCAAAAACAGCAGGGCGTTTCCCATCACGAGGAGAATGATTCCGACGCGGGCCGTGAAGGCCTCATGCTCGGGACTGTGTTTCTTCATGTCGGCGGCCATCAGCCGGCTGTGGATGGCTCCATAGGCGACATAGATCACGAACCCGAAGTTGAGCCAAGCGGCGAACCGGAGCCATGACGTCGGCGGCAGGTAGAAGATCAGATACAGGCAGGACAGGACGCCGAGCAGGGGGAAGATGATGTTTCGGGCGAGGGCGAAGACGGTCGCGGCCGCGGCCAGAAGAAGAATCTTGGCCGGAACGGACGCGGGGACAAACAGGATCACGACGAGGGCCACGGCCGCGTACATGATCCCGCTCCAAAGCCATCCGCCGGGCACCTTGAACGGCCGGGGACGGCCCGGGTCTTTCTTCCGCAGGACGATGATCCCGCTGCAGACGAGGATGAAGGCAAACAGCGTTCCGATGTTGGTCAAATCGACCATCTCGTCGATGCTGGCGAAGGCGGCGAATAAGGCGACGAAGACGCCCGTCAGGATGGTCGCCTTGTGGGGCGTCCGGAATTTCTTGTGGACATGGCTGAAGGTCCGGGGGAGGAGGCCGTCGCGGGACATGCTGAAGAAGATCCGGGGTTGGCCCAGCTGGAAGATCAGGAGGACGGCCGTGTGGGCGATCACCGAGCCGAAGGCGACGATGCCCACGGCCCAGCCGAGGCGGGGGGCGGCGTGCTGGAGGGCCATGGTCAGCGGCTCGGCCTGCTCGGAGGCCAGCTTCATCTTGAGGTCCGGGGTGGAAATCAGGCCGGTGAAGACAGCCGAGACGACGATGTAAAACAGGGTGCAGATGAGGAGGGATCCGATGATCCCGATGGGCAGGTCTCGCTTGGGATTCCGCGTCTCCTCGGCCACGGTGGAGACGGCGTCGAAACCGATGTAGGCGAAAAAGACGATGGCCGCTCCGGCGCTGATCCCGGCCCAGCCGTTGGGGGCGAACGGCGTCCAGTTGGACGGTTGGACCCAGAAGAACCCGACGATGATGAAGAAGGTCAGGACGACGATTTTGATCCCGACCATGACGGCGTTGAACCGGGCGCTTTCCCGGATGCCCCGGATGAGGATGAGGGTGATGACGGCGACGATCCCCACAGCCAGGAGATTGAAGATGATCGGCACGCCGAAGACGTGGGGAGCGTCCCGGAAGACGACCTTGACCCCGTTTTCATCCACGATCTTGGCCGCGGTCCTATAGTCCATGGACAGCCAGTCCGGCACGTTGATATGGAATCCCTTGAGGAAGGTCTTGAAATAGTTCGCCCAGGATATGGCCACGGCGATGTTTCCGACCGCGTACTCGATGATCAGGTCCCAGCCGATGATCCAGGCGACGATTTCTCCCAGGGTGGCGTAAGAATAGGTGTAAGCCGACCCGGCGATGGGGACGATGGATGTGAACTCGGCGTAGCACAGGGCGGTGAAGCCGCAGACCACGGCCGTGATGACGAAGGAGATCATCAGGGCCGGCCCGGCGCCGGGGCGATGAGCGTCGCCGGCCGCGGCCGTGCCGATCGTGGCGAAAATGCCCGCCCCGATGATGGCCCCGATGCCAAAGAGGATCAGGTGGGCGGGCCCGAGAGTGCGCTTCAGCTTGAATTCGGGCCGCTCGGAATCCTCGAGGCATTGGTCCAGTGATTTGGTCCGGAAGAGCTTGCTGCGGGCGGAAAGACGAGCCGGGCGGGGATGGGTTCCGGCGGGAGACGGGTCCATGGTTTCTCCTCGCGGAAAGGGGCGGTCCGGCGCGGGTCGGAAGGCCGTTCCGTGGACTGAAGCCCCATATCTTAGCAAAAAAATCAAGGAAAAGGGAAAAAATCCGCCGGCCGGCTCTTCCGCGGGATTGTCAGGGGGGCGGGCGTTTTGATATGCTTTCCCGTGATGTCATTCCCGTTCCATTCGCCGATGAGGAGGATCGCATGTCCCGTTCGAACGTCCTGTTTTCGATTGTTTTGATCATGGCCGCGCCCCTGGTCCCGGGATGCAAGAAGAGCGAGCCCGGACCCGCGGCCGCCGCCCCCGAATTCCGCTGGCAGGTCGACCAGTTCGCCGACCTGAGGATCCTCCGCTACCAAGTCCCCGGCGTTGAAGCCCTGACGCCGTCCCAGAAGGAGCTGGTCTATTACCTCTCGGAGGCGGCTCTCTGCGGCCGGGACATCGTCTTTGACCAGAACTACCGGCATAACCTGACGATCCGCAAAACGCTGGACGCGATCGTCGAGGGCTACAAAGGCGACCGGACCGATCCGCGCTGGGACAAGTTCATGGCCTACGTCAAGCGGGTCTGGTTTTCCAACGGCATCCATCACCATTACGCGACGGACAAGTTCCTGCCGGAGATCGAGCCGGACTATTTCGCCGGGCTGGTGAAGGGCTCGGAAGGAGCGGCCTTTCCGGCGGCCGCGGGGCAGTCGCTGGACGAGTTCATCGCCTTCCTTCAGCCGATCCTTTTCGACCCGGCGGTCGATGCGAAGAAGGTCTCCCAGGATTCCTCGCGGGATTTAGTGGTTCAATCGGCCGTTAATTTCTACGAAGGAGTCACCCAGGCCGAGGTGGAGCGGTATTACGAGAAGGTCATCGATCCAAAGGACGAAACCCCCGTTTCCTACGGCCTGAACACGAAGGTCGTCAAGAAGGACGGGCGGGTCGCCGAGATCGCCGCCTCGATCGACGGGATGTACGGGCCGGCGATCAAGGAGATCGTTTTCTGGCTGGAAAAGGCGGCCGGCGTCGCCGAAAACGACCGGCAGAAGCAAGTGATCGAAGCTTTGATCAAGTACTACCGGACCGGCGACCTGAATGATTTCGATGAATACAACATCCTCTGGGTCGGCGATCTCGACTCCCGGATCGATTTCGTCAACGGCTTCATCGAGGTCTATAACGACCCGCTGGGGCGGAAAGCGACCTGGGAATCGCTGGTCAACTTCAAGGACCTGGAGGCGACCAAGCGGGCGGACCTCATCTCGGCCAACGCCCAATGGTTCGAGGACAACTCGCCGGTCGACCCGAAATTCAAGAAAAAGGAAGTCAAGGGCGTGGCCGCCAAGGTCATCACCGCGGCCATGCTGGGGGGGGACTGCTACCCGTCCACGCCCATCGGGATCAACCTGCCCAACGCCAACTGGATCCGGGTCAATCACGGCTCCAAGTCCGTGACCCTGGAGAACATCACCTATGCTTATAACCAGTCCTCGCTGGCCTCCGGCTTCGGCCCCGAATTCACCGCCTCGCCCGAGGAACTGGACCGGAGCCGGACGTACGGCGGGCAAGCCGGCAACCTTCACACCGATTTCCACGAGGTCTTGGGCCACGGCTCGGGCCAGCTTCTCCCCGGCGTCAGCTCCGAAGCGCTCAAGAACTACCATTCCCCGGTCGAGGAAGCCCGGGCCGACCTGTTCGCTCTTTATTACATCATGGATCCGAAGATCCTCGAGCTCGGCCTGCTGCCGAACGAGGACGCGGCCAAGGCCGAGTATGACGCCAATATCCGCAACGGCCTCCTGACCCAGATGACCCGGATCCAGCCGGGCCAGACGATCGAGCAGGCCCACATGCGGAGCCGGGCGCTGGTCTCCCAATGGGTCTATGAGAAAGGGATGCCGGAAAACGTCATCAGCCGGATCGAAAAGGACGGTAAGACGTATTTCGTGATCAACGATTACCGGAAGCTGCGGACGCTCTACGGCCGGCTTTTGGCCGAGATCCAACGGATCACGAGCGAGGGCGATTACGAGGCCGCCAAGAATCTTGTCGAGGCCTACGGCGTCAAGATCGATCCGGAACTCCACGCCGAGGTCCTGGCCCGGTACGCCAAGCTGAACTTGGCTCCCTACGCCGGCTTCATCAATCCCGTCTATACGCCCGTCACGGACGGAAGCGGCAAGATCGTCGACGTTAAGATCTCGCTGCCCGAGGATTACGTCGCCCAGATGCTGGAGTACGGAAAGAAGTACGGCTTCCTGTGATTGAATATCAGCGAGACGGCAGGTCGACGATCCGCCAGAAGCCGTTGTAAAGCTCGACGCTTTTCCAGGATGCGCCCGTCGGGCCGTCCCGTCCCTCGAGCTCGGCGGCCAGTCGCTCCCCAAGCCGGCGCATGCGTTCGTCGCTCTTGAAGCCGGCCGAGGCGAAAAGGTTTGTTCCGATGCGGGCGCCATCCGAATGACGGAGGATGCGTCCGCCCGTCTCGATCACGACAAGGCCGTCGGTCTTTCCGGAGACGGGGGAGAGAGCGCCGTCCAGCAGCTTCTCCGGCGAAAAAAGCAGGCTGACGGAGCCGAGGAACGCCCCCTCGGGCCCGAAGACCGGGTATTCGGCGTCGCCGGCCTCGATCCCCTCGACAGTCAGGAAGATTCCGGTCATGACCGGTTCGCGGCGATCCAGCATCCTCTTCACCTGCTCCTGGCCGCTGATGTCCTTGTTTTCGTGGTGACGGTAGGACGCCGGCTCGATCGTCACCATGATCCCGCGGGAGTCGACGGCGGCGCAATCCACGGCCGAGGGGATGGCGAGATAAAGATCCTCGAGGGCTGAGCGGGCGTCGCATCCGGTCAAGCCCGACGCTCCCAGGCGCTCGGCGGCCCGGCGCAGCTCGATATTAACCCGGTTGAATTCCTCCAAGATCGCTACCCGGGCCGCTTCCAGCGCCGCCTCGGAATCGGAAGAGAAACCGGAACATCCGGCGGGAAAGAAAGTCAGGAGAAGGGCGGGAACGAGGAAAAGTGAAGCGATTACGGCATTTTTCATGGTCAGAGCCTCCGATTCCAGGCGGATTGAAACGCCTTCTTATTTTATAAAAAATACTTGACAAATAAAAACCGCCGGCTATACTGTGATTGTAATATATAAACAGTATAAACAAATGATACAAGTAGAACGGAAGGAGCCCCGGTTTTGAAAATCATCATTTCCAACTCCTCGCCCGACCCCATCTACGAGCAGATTGGAAAACAGATCAAGGCCCAGATCCTCTCCGGCGACTTGGAGGAGGGAAGCCCGTTGCCTTCCATCCGGCGCCTTGCCCAAGACCTCCAAATCAGCGTGATCACGACCAAGCGGGCTTACGACGAGCTTGAAGCCGAGGGCTTCCTTGACACGGTGGGGGGCAAGGGCACCTTCGTCGCCGTCCAGAATAAGGAACTTCTCCGGGAGAAGAAGATGAAAGTCGTCGAGGAAGCGCTGGCCCGGGCCGTCGACGAGGCCCGGCTGATGGGTATCGAAGAGAGCCAGGTGGCGGACATGCTCCGTCTTCTGTTCAAGGAGAATATCTGATGGCCGCCGCCCTCGAAATCTCCGGACTCCGCAAGTCCTACAAGGGATTCGCCCTCAAGGACGTGTCGTTCGCCGTCCCCGAGGGCTCGATCATGGGGCTGGTCGGTCCCAACGGCGCCGGCAAAACGACGATCGTCAAGCTTATCCTGAACTTGGTTCGGCGTCAGGCGGGGGCGATCAAGGTCTTCGGCCTGGATAACCTCGCCGATGAAAAAGCAGTTAAGAACCGGATCGGGTTCGTCCACGAGACGCCGGCCCTGGTCGAGGACGTCCCGCTTCGGGATATCGCCTCCGTCGTGGCGCCTTTCTATCCATGCTGGAATCCCGCCCTGTTCCAAGCGATGCTCCGGGAGTTCGAGCTTCCGGCCGGAAAGAAATTCAAGGCCCTGTCCCATGGGATGAAGATGAAATTTTCCTTGGCTCTGGCCCTCAGCCACGACGCCGACCTTCTGATTCTCGACGAGCCGACCTCCGGCCTGGACCCCGTCTTCCGGCGGGAGCTTCTGGACCGTCTCGCCGGCGTGATCCAAGACGGCCGGAAGGCGGTTCTTTTTTCCACCCACGTCACCTCGGATTTGGAGAGGACGGCCGATTATGTGACCCTGCTGCTCGATGGAGAAGTTGTTCTCTCGGCGCCGCGGGATGACATCCGGGATAAATGGGCCGTGGTCAAGGGCGGGCCCGAGCTCCTTGATCCCGTCCGTTGTCCCCTGTTCCGGGCCGTCCGGGAATCGCCCTACGGGGTGGAGGCCTTGACGGGGGATATTCCAGCGTCCCGGGCCGCCTTCCCCTCGGCCGTCTTCGACCGGGCCTCGATTGAAGACATCATGGTCTTCCTGCATTCCGGAGCTTCCCATGATTAAACTGTTCCGCAAGGATTTCATTCTCCATAAGAAATTCGTCTTGGGAGTCGGACTCGTCTATCCGCTCTATATCGGTTATATGGGCTCCCGGATCGGCCGCACGACGCTCCTCCCCGTCCTTTGCGCGTTCCTCTACGTCATCGTCCCCTTCGTTCTATTCGGCCGGGAGGACAAGTTCAAAGCCGAAACGTTCACTCTCAGTCTTCCCGTCACCCGCCGGGAATACCTCCGGGCCCGGTTTCTTCTGAGCTGGATATTGATGCTCCTCATGTTCGCCGCCGGCTCCCTCTTGATGGCCGTGGTTCCGGGAGCGAAGCTTCCGGCCGCGACGGTTTTCGGGCCTCGCATGGTTCTTTCCTCCCTGGCCTTCATTGCCGTCTATTTCGGTTTGTTGATGCCTTTGTTCGTCCGTTTCGGCCAGGCCGGGCTGCTCGTTTTTCTCGTCGTTCTGCAGGTCACCGGCGTCCTTCTCATGGTTTTCCGCAGCTCCGTCGGCATCGGCTTGATCAAGACGCTCTTTCGCCTGGTTCCTAACGCGGTGGCCGAAATTCAAGCCGCTTTCGGCCCGGCGCCCGCCGTCTTCGCGGTTCTCTCCCTCCTGGCCCTGTTTTCCTACGGCTCGTTCTCCCTCAGCCTGGCCTTGTTCCGGAGGAAGGAATATTAAGGAGGGGCCATGGACTGCGCCCTGGAAATCAAGGACCTTTCCAAGTCTTACAGCCCGTCCGGCCGCCTGACCCGGCCGGCGCCCGATTCCGCCGGGTCGGGCGGCGGGTTTCATTTGAACGAGGTCTCCTTCTCCCTGCCCCGGGGGTACATCATGGGCTTGATCGGCCCCAACGGGGCGGGTAAAACGACGATCATCAAGCTCATCCTGAACCTCATCCGCCGGGACGGCGGCGAAATCCGGGTCCTTGGCCTGGACAATATCGCCGGAGAAATGGAGATCAAAAGCCGGTTGGGATTCGTCCACGACACGCCGTTTTTCTACGAACACTTGACCCTGGCTGATGTCCGGAAAACAGTCGCCCCGTTTTACCGGGACTGGGACGACGCTTGTTTCCGGCGGCTGGCGGAAGAGTTCGAGCTGCCTCTGGGAAAAAGATTCAAGACCCTGTCGCGGGGGATGAAAATGAAGTTCGCCCTGGCCGCCGCCTTGTCCCACAAGGCCGAACTGCTGATCCTCGACGAGCCGACCTCGGGCCTGGATCCCGTCTTCCGGCGCGAACTTTTAAGAAAGCTATCGGCTTTTATCCAGGATGAAGGCAAATCGGTCCTCTTCTCCACCCATATCACTTCGGACCTCGAGCGGATTGCCGATTTCATCACTTTCATCCGCGGCGGCCGGATCGTTTTCTCCTCGCCCCGGGACCGGATTCTCGGGGCCTGGGTTGTGGTCAAGGGCGGGCCGGAGCTCCTGGCCGCCGAGAACCGGCCCTTGTTCAAGGGGATTCGGCAGAGCGCCTGCGGCGTCCATGCCCTGACGGCCGAGGCCGACGAAGCCCGCCGGCGGTTCGGCCGCGAGGCGATCGTCGAAACGGCCACCCTCGAGGACATCATGTTTTTCATGAGCAAGGGAAACGGCCATGCTTAAGCTCGTCGGGAAAGATCTGCTCGCGGCCCGGTGGATTCTGCTCTGTGGAGCGGCTGTCCTATCTCTTTACTCGCTTCAGCCGTTCTTTTCGGCCGGATTCATCCTGGCGGCCGGCGGTGCGCTTGCTCTGGCCGGCCAGGCGACGGTCTTTTTCCTCGAGGATCGGAACAAAACCGAAATTCTCTATCTCAGCCTCCCTGTCTCGAGAGCGTCGATCGTCGGCGCCCGTTATCTTCTGGGAGCCGTCCTGCTGGCCGCCGGCGGCGCGATGGTCTTCGGGATCATCGGCTGGGCGGGCGCCTTGATGCACGTTCCGCGCCCGGCCGGCGGGTTCCCCGGGCTTCTTTCGATCGAAGCGGCGGCCTTGTTTTTTCCGCTGACCGCGTTTTTCCTGTCTCTCTACCTTCCGTTCTATCACCGCTTCGGCTTCGGCCGCGGAACGCTCCTGTTCACGGCCGCCGGCGTCCTTTGCGCCGCGCTGGGCGCGGCCGGGCTCAAGGCCGCCCTCTCGGACGCCTTCGCTTCGGGCGGCGGGGAGGCCGTTATTTTCGGGGCCGTCCGGGTTCTCCGGCTCTCCTTGGGGACGCCCCTTTTTGTCTTGGCCGCCGCGGCGGCTGTCTTCATCCCCTTTCTCGTGTCCCTCTTTCTTTCGACGAGGTTTTACGCCCGCCGGGAGTTTTAATCCCGGCGGCCGGGGGGTATCCGATGAAAAAACAGACTGCTTCCCTCGCTCTTTTCGTTTTGGGCCTGAATATCGGCTTTCTCTTCGCCCCGGCGGGATTCGCCTGCGACACTTGGGTGGCCCTCAGGGACGCCGTGTCCCGGGGGCGGGTGCTGTTTGCGAAAAACAGCGATCGGACGGTTTTCGACAGCCAGCCGCTGGCCCTTCATCCGCGGAAATCATGGCCGGCCGGCGCGATGATCGACCTCGGCCGCGTTTCCATCCCCCAGGCCGGGGAGACATTCGCCACCCTCGGCTCCGGCCCGTATTGGTGCTGGGGATACGAGGAGGGGATCAACGAGTTCGGCGTCGTCATCGGGAACGAAGGCGTTTCCACCAAGCCGTTGCAGGAAGCGATCGCCGCCGCCCGGGAAAGCCGGGGACCGAAGCCGGGCCCGACCGGAATGGATCTTGTCCGCCTCGGCCTGGAGCGAAGCCGGACGGCCAAGGAAGCGGTGGAAACGATCGCGGCCTTGACGGAAACGTACGGGCAGTTCGGCTCCGGCCTTCCCGGCCAAAGGCTGGAAGGCGCGTATGACAATTCTTATCTCGTCGCCGATCCGAGGGAAGCCTGGATTTTAGAAACGGCCGGAATCCGCTGGGCGGCGAAGAGGATCGAGGGCGGAACGGCCTCGATCTCCAACACCCTGAGCCTGGGCGGTTCCCTTGACTTGTCGTCGGCCGACCTTGCGGCCCATGCCCGGGAGAAAGGCTGGTGGAAGGGAAGCTCCGAAGCCGCGTTCAGTTTCGAACAGGCATATTCGGCCGAGGGACGGGATCAAGAAATCGCCCGGGGGAGAGCCCAAGTCCGGGCGAACTGTTCCCTTGGGCTTCTCCGGGAAAAATCCGGATCGATCGACGAATCTTGGATGAAGCGGATCGCCCGCGACCGGTCCACCGACCCGAGCCTGGACCTGGATGCGACGGCCAGCTCCTGTGTCGCCTCGCTTCCCGCCGACGGCGGCGGACTCCCCGTTTTCTGGTGGTGCGCGTCCGTCCCCTCAAGCGGGATTTTCGTCCCGTTCTTTGTTCATGGAACGGAGCTTCCGGCCTTCCTCTCGGCCGCCGGAACGGCGGGGAAGCGCGTCGTCGCGCCGGAGACGGCCCCGACCGACCGGTATTCGCCCGATTCCTACTGGTGGGTCTTCCGCGACTTGACCGACCTCGTCAATCTCGACCGGCCGGGCCGGCTCGCGGCCGTCCGAAAGGAATTCGACGCTTTGGAACAATCCTTCGCCGCCGCCCTCCCGCCTGTCCTCAAGTCGGCCACGGAACTACGGAAGGCCGGAAAGACCGTGGAAGCGGCCCGGGTGTTGGACGATTTCTCGGCCGCCTGCGTCGAAAGAGCCGCGGCCGCGGCCCGGGCGCTTCGGGATTCCTGGAAACCGGCCGGTTCAGACAAATCGGCGGCGCCGGAAGAGGCGGGCGTCTATATCGCCAATTTCGGGGCTTTCGCGGACGCGGAATGGAACGTCTCGGCCCGGGACGGCCGCCTGTTCCTGGAGATCCCGGGACAGGGCGCCCTTGAGCTTCGTCCGCCGGACGCCGAGGGCTTCCGGGCCCTCGCCGCCTCTCCCCAAGCCGGCGTTTCCTTCAGCCGGCGGCCCGAATTCGGCGTCACGGCCATGATCTTCCGCCGGGGGGCGATGTCCTTCGAGCTGCCGCGAAAGGGAATCGTCCTGCCGCCGGAGATTCCCCTGGAAGAGCTCCGGAAATTTCTTGGGGAGTACCACGGCGACGAGCTCGACGAAACCCTGGAGATTGTCATCAAGAACAACAGCCTGGCGTTGAAAATCTCCGGACAGAAAACCTACGAGCTGCGTCCCCCGGATGCGGAGGGAAAACGATTTTTCCGCGTGGCTCCTTTGGTTTACCTGGTTTTCAAAGAATCGGAAACGGGAGGCGTCGAGTCTTTTACTTACCACCAAGGCCCCTCGTCTTTAACTTATGAGAAAATCAAATGATTCAGGGAAGCCGGGACTCCGGGAATTCATTGATTTCAATCAAGAACGCTTCAGAGGGAGGGATTTCCCCGCTTTTCGCGGCTGCTCCCTCCGGCGGCCTTGGTGGATTCGTTTTTCGATGAGACCGACGATCGTCTTTCAGCCGGCCGGAGGAAACGCCGCCGGGACCTCTTTTTATGGATCGTTTTTTTTATCGTCCCTCCCATGAGGGGGGCGATGATCGGGCCGCTTCCGATGAGGGAAGAAGACGGGGCCCGGGGCGTCTAATAAGAAGGGAGAGCGGTTTCTGTTTTCCGGCCGTCCCGGCCGGCTCCCGACCATTTCAATTTCACGAGGAGGAGGATCCGCATGAAGCGCGTCTTGACGCTTTCGCTCGCGGTGCTCGTCCTGGCCGCCCTCGCCGCGGCCGGGTCGATCACCCTGGACGTCAAGGAGCAGACCCTGGGGAACGGGATGAAAATCCTGGTGATCCCCAATCCGGGCGTGCCCCGCGTCGTCGGCCATGTCTATTACAAGGTAGGATCGATCAACGAGCGGCCCGGCATCACCGGCATCGCCCACGTCCACGAGCATATGATGTTCAAGGGCACGAAAATGATGGGCGTGACCGATTTCGAGAAGGATGCGGCCCTCGACCGGCGGATCGACGAGGTCATGGACCAAATCTACCGGGAAAAGTATTGGAAGCCGGACGGCGATCCGGCCAAAATCGTCGAGCTCCAAAAAAAAGCCGATGAGCTGACCGCCGCCGAAAAAGCCTTCATCGTCAAGGATGACCTCTGGGAGTTGTACATGAAGAACGGCGGCACCGGCCTCAACGCCTCGACGAGCCAGGAAAGCACGGGATATTACGTGACTCTACCCTCCAACAAGGTCGAGCTTCAAATGCTCCTGGAAGCCGACCGGATGCGGAACGCTTATTTTCGGGAATTCTATTCCGAAAAGGACGTCGTGATGGAAGAGCGGCGGCTGAGCGAGAACAGCCCCGGCTACCTGTTCCGGGAACAAGTCGGGGCCGCCTTTTACGCCGCTTCCCCCTACCACTGGGACGTTATCGGCTGGATGGACGACCTCAAGAAGATGACCAAGGCCGACATGATCGAATTTCACAACCGGTACTACATCCCCAACAACGCCGTGGCCATCTATGTCGGCGACGTGAAACCCGATCACATCTTCGCCTTGGCCGAGAAATATTTCGGGCCCATCCCCCGGGGCCCCGACGTCGAGCCGATCCGGACGTCGGAGCCTCCCCAGTACGCGGAGAAAAGGATGTACGGGGAAGGTGCCGCTCCGACCAGCCTTCAGATGATGTTCCATACCCCTCCGGCCGGCCATCCCGACGCGGCGCCTTTGACCGTCCTGGCCGGCATCCTCGGCGCCGGCGGCGGCCGGGGCGGCTTCGGCGGTCCCCGCGGCGGAGGCGGCGGAACAGGCCGCTTGGAGAAGATCCTGGTCCGGGAAAAACAGCTGGCCGTCTCGGCCGCGGCGTTCCACCGGCCCCAATGGTACGTCGGCGCGTTCCAGTTCAGCGGTTCGCCCCGTCTGGACAAAGGCGTCAAGCCGGAGGATCTGGAGAGAGAAATCTGGGCCGAGATCGAGAACATCAAGACGGACGGCGTGACCGGCGATGAAATTCAAAAAATCAAGAACCGGAGCGAGGCCAATTTCGTTCGCAGCTTGTCCTTTTCGGCCGGACTGGCGAGCGCCGTCGGCCGGGCCGAGCTTCACCGGGGCTGGCGCTCGATCCTCGCCGACAATGAGGCCGTCCAGAACGTGACCAACGACGACATCAAGCGCGTCGCGGTGAAATATTTCGTCAAGGACAACAGCCTGACCGCCGTCTACACGCGGACGACGGGCCGGTAAGGGAGGAAAGCGGCGATGAAAAAAACAATCAGCTTGATGATCGGCGTGTTCATCCTCGTCCTTGCCTCGGGCCTGGCTCAAGTGACGAAGCCGTCCGATTTAAAATTCCCCGCCCTGACCTATGAGCCGCCCGATCCCAAGGCGTTCCGGACGGTCCTGGCCAACGGCTTGCGGGCGTATGTCCAGGAGGACCGGTCCCTGCCCGCGGTCAACATTTCCGCCTTGATCGATTTCGGGAGTCTCTATGTTCCCGAAGGCAAGGAGGGATTGGACGTCCTGCTCGGCGACACGCTCATCCGGGGCGGAACGAAGACCCGCGAGGGCGCGTCCATCGAGGAACGGATCGATTTTCTGGGCGGATCGCTGACATTCGCCGTTGGAGAACGGACCTCGTCCCTCAACCTGTTCGTCCTGAGCAAGGACCTGGACGAGGGCTTGGCCCTGTTCTTCGACGTCCTGATGAACCCCGAATTCCGCGAGCCGCCCTTCGCCCTGGCCAAGGCCCGGGCGATCGAGCAGCTTCGCCAGGCCAACGATCAGCCGGGGATGATCCTGAATCGGGAATACGAAAAGCTCCTGTACGGCCGGCATGCCTTGACCCGCCGGCCGATGAAATCATCCTATGAGAATGTCACCCCGGCCGACCTTAAAGCGGTCCATGCCCGTTATTTCGTCCCGGGTAACGTCATCCTGGCCGCCTCGGGGGATTTTTCCAAGGCCGGCCTGGAGGCCGGGATCAACAAGATCATCCGCGCTTGGAAGGGACGGAAGCCCGCGATACCGGCGTTTTCCAAGTCGTTTCCGTCCCCGGAGCCGGGCGTCTATTTCATCCAGAAACCCATCAACCAAGGCTACATCAGTCTCGGTCATCTCGGCCTCGAGGACACCCACCCCGATTACCCGGCCGTGCAGGTGATGAACTTCATCCTCGGAGGAGGAAGCTTCACCTCTCGCATCACGACCAAGGTGCGTTCGGACGAAGGCCTGTCCTACAACCAGGGCAGCCGGTTCACCACCCGCTGGGGCTTCCCGGGCACGTTCGCCGGCTACGTTCAGACCAAGTCGTCCACGGTCGGCTATGCCGTTTCCCTGATCCAGGCGGAATTCAACCGCATCCGACTGGAGCCGGTCACGGACGAGGAGATGGACACGGCCGTCAGTTATTACATCGACAGCTTCTCCAGCCAGTTCGAGATGCCCCAAGCGACGATGACCGCTTTCGCTAACCTGGAGATGCAAGGAAAGCCGATGAACGAGTTCAAAACCTTCCGGGACAAGATCAAGGCCGTCACCAAGGATCGGGTCCAGGACGTCGCCCGGAAGTACATCCGCCCGGATCAGATGGTCATCCTGATCGTCGGCGACTTCGAGCCGTGCAACGACGGCGGCGACAAATGGGCCGGCCCCTTGGACAAGCTGGGCAAGGTCCACCGTCTCAATCTCATCGATCCCCTGACGGGGGAGGAGATCAAATAAAGGGCGGTCCTTCTGATTGATCCGTCGATTTCATCGTCCCGGGGCCCCGAAGGGCCCCGGGATTTTTTTGGGAAGAGGAAAACTCGGCCTCGAGGCCGAGGAGGAAGCATCGCCGGATTTATTCGCGGCGTTTGATCTTGCGGCCCTCAGCCCGAGTTCGAACAGCCTCAGTCGGCTTGGAGCTCAACCAATTCCTGCTCGAGCCCGGAGACGAGCTCCCGGAAGACATTCACCTCGGGTAAAGATAGGGCGTCGCCGAGGCGGCAAGCGCTCTCGAATTCATTCTTCGTCTTCCGGGAGGGGTTCTGGGTATAGGCAAAAGCCAAGAGATCCATAAGCATCAAAGCCGTTTCCCTCTCAAGCTCCATTTGATTTCTCCTTGTCCCTTTTCATACCTGCAAGGAATGTGCCAAGGAGCGCCGGCCCGGGAAGCTGTTTTAAAAGTCCGGATTCATTGACGCGACGCTTTTTCCGGTTTACCCTTATCTCAAAGGGCAAGAACGGCTCATGTCGGCTTTTTCGCTTCGGACACGAAAACGACTGGCGGCGGCCCTGGTCTTTATGATCGCGGGGCCGGCCGGAACGGATGTCGTTTTCGTTCTGGAACAAGAGGTTTCGGATCTCTTCCGCCGGATTTACGAGGAAGTCCAGACCATGCCGGCCCGTCCCGGCGAACGATTCATCCGCCAGGAATTCTTCATCGGGGAGGGCGACGACGACACGTATAAGGATATCGCCGTCTCGATCGTCCTTCCGGGGGAAGACGCTCCGCCGGACATGATCGTCCAGATCACTTGGATGAAGCGCGTCCGCCGCGACCGGCGGGTGGCCGTGGCCCGGTCGACGAAAACCTTGCGGTTTATTCTCGAGGCGGACGGCACCCGGCTGGAAGGGGACGAGCCGGCAAACGGCGAGATCGCCGTCCT
>JAAZPG010000135.1 GCA_012797375.1 Acidobacteriota bacterium | reverse complement strand
TGCCGACGTTTTCGATGAACAAGAAGTCGATGTCGGTCGGGATGTCCGGCAGAACCTTGCCGATCATCTTCGCCTCGAGATGGCAGGCGCCGCCCGTGGTGATCTGCCACGCCGGGATTCCCCGGGCTCGGATCCGCTCGGCGTCGCGCTCGGTCTCGATATCGCCCTCGATCACCGCCATCCGGGCCCGTCCCTTGAGCCGCTCGGCCAGCGCCTCGAGCAACGTGGTTTTCCCGGCTCCGGGCGAGCTGAGGAGATTGACGGCCAGAATCTTCCGGGATTCGAGCTCCCGGCGGATGGCCGCGGCGGTTTGGGCGTTGGACAGGAGGATGTCTTGGAGGACGAAGACGTCTTTCTTGGCCATGGGATTCGCTTTCGGCCCTATTATACCCGCATTATTCAAAAAACCTTTTGAATTCTAGTGGATTTCTTCGTTTTTGAAAATCGTTGCATTTCCCGGATGAAATCCCTATCATGAAAAAAAAGGGATTTTCCGCCCGAGGGGCGGAGCGGCGTCGGATACGAAATGTTTAAAAAACTTTGGACACGGCTCGGATTCCTTCCCCGGAAACGGGTCAGCGTCGTCATCCCCGTCCTCAACGAGGAAAAAACCATCGGCCAAGTCGTCCGGCTGGCGAAGAAGGACAAGACCGTCGGGGAAGTGATCGTCGTCGACGACAACTCGGTCGACCAGACCGTCGCCGAGGCGGAAAAAAGCGGCGCCGCCGTGATTAAAAGCTCCGTTCTGGGCAAGGGCTATTCCATGGGGGAAGGGCTGGATCTGGCGAAATTCGAGGTCGTCGTCTTTCTCGACGGGGACATCGGCAATTACGAGACCGACATCGTCCGCCGGCTGTCCGAACCGGTGATCCGGGACTGGTGCGATTTCGCCAAGGGGACCTTCCGCCGCGAGGCCGGCCGGGTGACGGAGCTCGTGGCCAAGCCGCTCCTGAGCATTCTCTTCCCCGATCTGTCCGGCTATTCCCAGCCGTTGAGCGGGATGATCGCGGCCAAGAAGGAATTCCTGAAGGGCTTGAAATTCGAGAACGACTACGGCGTGGATATCGGCATCCTGATCGACGTCCACAACCGGGGCGCCCGGATCATGGAAGTCGACCTCGGACGGATCGACAATAAATCCAAACCCTGGCAGGCCTTGGGGAAGATGTCCCGGGAGGTTTCAAAGGCGATCCTGAAGCGGGCCGAGATCAAGAAGATCCTGAGCCTGGACGAGTTGGAAACCATCAACGTCATCCGCGACGAGATGGAGGACTCGATCAACGACTCCATCCAGAAGCTGAACAAGATGATCTTGTTCGATATGGACGACACCCTCCTCCTGGAGCGGTTCATCAACAAAGCCGCCGACGCGTTCGGCTTCCGGGCCAAGCTCGAGGAGATCCGGGCGAACAACAGCGAGCCGTTCGTGGTGACGAAGCTGATCGCCGCCCTCCTCAAGGACGTGAAGCTGGAAGAGATTTTCGAGATCGCCGACGGCCTCCAGATCGTGCCGGACGCGGCCGAGGTGATCAAAATCCTGAAATCCAGGGGATATGTCGTCGGCCTCGTCACGGACAGCTACGACCTGATCGCCGACTTCATCCGGAACAAGGTCGGGGCCGATTTCGCCCTGGCCAACCAGCTCGAGGTTAAAAACCGGACGGTCACCGGGGAAGTCCGGATCCCGTCTTATTTCATCCGCGGCGAAAAGAGCCCCTGCTCTCACGCCGTCTGCAAGGTCAACGCCTTGGTTTATCTTTCGGAGAAACACGGCCTCACGACGGCCGACATGATCGCCGTCGGCGACAGCGTCAACGACCTCTGCATGGTCAAGGCCGCGGGAATCGGGGTCGCCTTCTGCTCAAAGAACGGGTTGTTGAACGTGATCGCGGATAAAGTGATTTCCACCCGGTCTTTCCGGGACCTTTTGGATCTTACCGCGTGATCGTCCGGGCCGGACCGGCGAATTCCCAGAATAGCCGTTCCGCTTCGTCCAAATGCCGTCCAGCTTCGGCCGAAAGCCGCTCGACGAAGCCCCACTCCGCCCCGCCGATGCGGAGAAGACGGGCCGCCGGGGATCCGCCGTACAGTTCCTCGGCCAGGGCCAGGACCGAGGCCGGGGACATCTCGTGGCTGGTGAAGGCGATCGAAGCCGCCGGGTCCAGGGGGAGAAGCTCGGCCGGGGCCGCCGCGTCGACGGCCGCGTCGGCGAAAACGAGGCGGCCGTATTCCCGAAGAAGGGAAGC
>JAAZPG010000134.1 GCA_012797375.1 Acidobacteriota bacterium | reverse complement strand
GTTTTCGTTCAGGCTCCCGCCCCCCCCCGCCGTAAGTCCCCGCCGCCGAGCCAGGGCGGCGAGGTCAGCCGCGCTCCGGAACAGGGGCTCGGCCGCCCGGGGGAAGAACACCGGTTCGGCCCGCAGCCGGACGAACCGTCCGTCCGGTCCGCGGAAATTCATCCGGAAAGCTTTCTTTCCGTCGATCCAAACCGGTTTTCCCTCGATCCGAACGACGGCGAACGATCCGCCGCCGGTCGAGCGGGCCAGGATCTCCAGTCTCCGGCCGGAGGCCGTCCAAAGGCGGACGCGGACGGCGTTTGGATGACCGGCGCGTCCGAGGCGTCCGGCCTCGAAGGCGATGTCGAGCCCCTCGCTCCGGGCGGTCCGGAGGACGTCGGTGAAGCGCGCGTCGGTCAGCGGCCGGCCGGCAAGACCGCAGGCGAAGGCCCGGTCGGCGTTCTGGGTTTGGTAGGTTTCAATGTAAGAACCCGATGGATCGAAAGAAACAACGGCTCGGACGGGCGGTTCCCCCAGGAGCATCCGGCAGGTCGCGGCGATGTGATAGGAGCCGGCCGTATGGGAGCTGGAGGGCCCCCGCATCACCGGCCCGATCACGTCGTTGAAGACGGACAGGAACGGCCGGCCGGATTCGGATGGCGCGTCCTTCGGCATGTCCCTTCTCCTCCCTGACGACGGCGCTCCCTCCGGGACGCGGGAATCCCGGCCGGAGCGTAGGGCCCGGATTCCGCCGACGGTCCTCACGAGGGCGGGCCGTTTCAGCCGGACGCCCGAAGCCAAGTGTCAGCCGGGAGCGGGATCATTGGTTTATCCATGGCATTTCGGTACCCGGCCGGCGTCCCAACAGAATCGGGCTCCGGCTTCACTCCCGGGATTTCGGACCGCCTCAATGCCGGTGGATATCCTTGTGCATGATGCTCCGCATCCGGACGCGGCGCTCCTCGTTCGGCATGGCGTCGAGGCTCTTGTTCAGAAACTCGTCGTCCTCCGCCTGCAGCAGGCGGATGACGTAATCGATGACGCTCGGCGGGAACATCCCGTCCCGCTCGTAGAGTCCGCGCTCGCTCTGGAGGATCCGGCTCGATCCGACGCAGCTGGAGGGAAGGGCGGCCAGGCGGGAGAGCAGCTCCTTGTCGGCGAAGATGTCGCCCTTGACGTACAGCTTCTCAGCCAGGGCCCGGGCCGATTCGCCGCGGGTGGCCTTGTCTTTCCGGGAAAGAGCCCACTCGGCGGACATCGTCATCCCGGCCAACAAGAGGTGGATCAGGGCGCTTCCGTCGGGCGTGCGGAGCTCGACGGTCTGCCGGCCCTCGCCGGCCCGGTACAGGGCGGTGTCCCGGGGATTCAAGGACCGGGCCAAGTGCCGCTTGTTCGTCCAAGCCAAGGGAACGCGGATCATGGCGCTCCGGTTGAGATCGCTCCAGCAGACGTAAGTCGGCGCTTCCTGGTGGGGAACGAGGCGGAGATAAGCCGAAGACGTCGTGTTGCCGAAGGCCGTCAGGGATTCGGCGTGACGGCAGAGGCCGCCGACCAGCAGGCGGGCGTCCTTGGAGAGGGCGCCGTCGGGCCCGGTCATGACGTTCCGTCCGCCGCGCTTCAGCTCCATGTGGAAGTGGAGGCCCGTTCCGGCCGCCCCATCCTCGAGCTTGGGAGCGAATGTCACCGAGCAGCCGTTGCGCCAGGCGATGTTTCGAATCAGCCAGCGGCCGAGGACGACGTCATCGGCCATGGATTCGATCGGCCGGGGGGCGAACTCGATTTCGAGCTGCTCGGCCAGCTTGCCCTTGAGCTCGGGAAGGTCGCTTTGGACGCCGTCGATGCAGCCGACCTCGCCGTGGGCGTACTTGACGGCGCCGTTGATCTTGGTGATCCGGCTGAGAATCTCGTTGACGATCGGCCCGGACTTGAGAAAGGGCGGGCTGTTATGATAGCCCTTCTGGAAACCGGTCGGAAAAAGATCGGATCCCCGCTCGGAAAGCAGATAGAACTCGATCTCGCCCAGGGCGTAAAGCTCGAGGCCGGTGTTCTTGCGGAATAATTCGGCCGCCCGCTTGAGGATGCTGTCCGGGGCGAACGGGGCCAGGGTTCCGTCCTTGGTGTAATAGCGGCAGATGAAATCCAGGCTGCGGTCGTCGAACGGGTTGAGAAAGGCGGAGGAATAGAGCGGGACGACGTAGAGGTCGGAGGCGGCCGTTTCGACCATTCCCTTGAAGATGGACGAGCCGTCGAGGCGCTCCCCTTCGGCCAGGATCGCCTCGGCCTGAGCCTTGTCGGCGACGGGGAGGCGGAGCTCCTTCAACCGGCCGTCCAGGGCGGTGTAATGAAACGTGATCCGTTCCAGCCCGCGGCGGGCGATGACCCGAATGAGATCGGCCCGGGTGAAATCCTCCGGACGTTTGTCGAGCAGGACGGAGAGGGGGGAAGACAGGGCGAAAGGATAGCGGGACGAGGGCATGAGCGAACTCCTTGGCTTATGGGACGCGACGGGCGTCCGAATCGAGGTCGTTTTTCCGTCCGGACCGGACGGAAAAGGCATTTTATCGGAATGGCGGGGCTTTGACAACCCGGCGGGACAGGGGGGCTCCCTCAATACAGGAGATACGGCCGGCGCACGGCCTCGAATTCCCGAAGGCCGGGTTCGAATCCGTCGGCGATCTCCCCCGCCGGCGCCCCCCCGAGAAAGGCTCGGCGGACGGAGGCCGTCCCGCAGACCTTATCGAAATAATCGTCGTGAAAGGCGAAGCGGTCCGGATACATCTCCCGGAGAACGGCGATGATATGGAGCGCCGTCCGGATGGGCCGGAAGACGCTCCGGTCGATGACGTGGAGCTGGCAGCCGCCGCACCGCTCGCCTTGGAACTTGGAAAACGTCGGAGTGAACCACTGCTCCCGGAAAACCGCGCCCGGCAGCCCGAGGGCGTTGAGCCGGTCCGTCAGGGCCGCCGCGTCGATCCACGGCGCGCCGAAGAACTCGAACGGACGGGTCGTTCCCCGCCCCTCCGAAACGTTCGTCCCTTCGAACAGGACCTGTCCGGGATAGACGACGGCCGTGTCCAGTGTCGGCATGTTGGGAGACGGCGTCACCCAAGGAAGTCCCGTTTCGTCGAACCACAGGCCCCGCGTCCAGCCCTTCACCGGGATGACCGTCAGCTTGGCCTTCTTCTCCAGGAAACGATCGTTGATCAGGAGAGCCATCTCGCCGATCGTCATCCCGTGGCGGAGGGGAATGGGATAAAGCCCGATGAAGCTGCTGAATTCCGGGGATTCGAGAACCGGCCCCTCCAGGATGGCTCCGGTCACCGGGTTCGGCCGGTCTAAGACAACGAAGTCGAGCCCGGCGGCGGCGCAGGCCTGCATGGCGTAGGCCATTGTCGCCGCGTACGTGTAAACGCGCGTCCCGATGTCTTGGATGTCGAACAGGAGGACATCGATGCCGCGGGTCATCTCCGGCCGGAGGGCTTTATCCTCGCCGGTCGTATCAAAGGTCCGCATGAACGCGTCGATATCCTCCAACATGTCCGGCTGCGGCTTTTGCGACGGGCCGTAGAGACTGAAGACGGGCAGGCCGGAGGCGGCGTCGATCATAAACGGGACGTATTCCCCGGCCTGGGCTTCTCCCCGGACGCCATGCTCGGGGGCGAACAGGGCGACGAGACGGACGCCCGGAACGTTGCGGATCCGGGCGATCGCGCCGGACAGGCGTGAATCGACGCCGGAAGGATTCGTGATCAAGCCGACGTTCCTGCCCCGGATCAAATCGAGGCGCTCGGAAAGCAGCGTCTCGAGTCCCGGACGGACCTTCGAAGCAGCCGCCTCCATCGCGGAGGGATTCCCGCTCCGTTCAGGCCGGCAGGCGGAGACCGCCGCGGCCGAGACCAGACCCAGGATCAAAACGGGAACGATTTTCCATCCGGCGCGCGTCTTTCTCACGTTCGCTCCTTTCCGATCATCCGGATCGGCGGCGGTGGCTTCTCATATTCTAATGGACAACCGGTGTCTGTACAACGGCGCCGTCAAGCCGATCCACAAGAGCGCCGCGAGGACGGCATAGATGAGCCGGCCCGGAACCGGGGCGGCCAGCGGACCGAGGATCCGCTCATGAATAAAAACGACGGCGTCCAACCGGACCCCGCCGCTGGAAACGGTAATGAGACGCAGGATTTTTTCCAACAGGACCGAGCCGGCGAACACCGTGATCGAATTCGCCCCAAGAACCCGGAAGGGCCAGGACCAACGTTTCCACTGGAGCGCTTCGATGAGATAATAATAAAGGCCGAAAACGATCAAGGCCAGGCCGGCTCCGAGGAAGGCGAATGCCGGCGTCCAAAGCGGCCGGTTGATCGGCAGGACGGGATGAAGAAGCAGGCCGGCGGCGGTCAGGGGAAGACCGGCTGAAAAGACGCCGAGCGTTTTTCTGACCATCGTCCTCGGGGTCTTCAGCCAGTCCCCGAGCAGGGTTCCGATAAGCAGAACGGCGACGGCCGGAAGGGTGCTGAGAAGTCCTTCCGAGTCGAACCCGGGCTTGAGAAGATGCCGGCCGAAAATCAGGTTGTCGAGGTAGCCGGGAAGATTTCCGTCCGGTTCGAGAATCCCCGCCCCGTGGCCGGGAACGGGCACAAGGAAAATCAAGGCCGCGTAAACGGCCGGAAGGACGGCCGAGAGGACAACCCGGGCGGAGGGTTTCGTCTTGAGGCCAAGGAGAGCTCCGGCTGAATAACAGAGGGCGATTCTTTGGAGAATGCCGGGGATCCGGACGGCGGAACAATCGAAGGCCGGGAAAAAATTTAGAAAAAGGCCGAGGAGAAAGAGGCCGGCCGACCGTTTCAATATTTGGCCGATCAGAGCGGACTCAGCGATCCCCGCCCTCCTCCGGCGGCCGAGGGAGAACGGAATGACGACCCCGGCGCAGACCAGGAAAAAGGGAAAGAGCAGATCAGCGGGAGTCCAGCCGTGCCAAACCGCCGGTTGCAGATTCGAATAAACCGCGTGGGCGTTTCCCGGATTGCCGGCGATCAACATCGCCGCGACCGCCGTCCCCCGAAAGGCATCGATGGAAAGTACTCGTTCCCCGTCCACGGGCCCTTTTCCTCCGGCCGCGTTTCATTCCCTGTCCAGACGGCCGCATTATAATCCATTTGGGGAAAAAGACAATGTTTTTTTTCAAACGGAGCCTGAAATTATTTCAGGCTCCGGAAGGCGGCGATCCGGCGGACGCCCTCGGCGAAGTCCTCCGGCGTCCCGGCAAACGACAACCGGAGGAATCCCTCCCCGCCCGGACCGAAAGCGATCCCGGGGATCGTCACGACTTTCGTCCGACCGGCCAGGCCGAGGGCGATATCCAGGGATCCTCCCAAGTCCGCCCGCCACGAGGAGACATCCAAAAAGATATAGAAAGCGCCTTCCGGCTCGATGAAGGGAAGGCCCAGGCGGCTTCGCAGGGTCTTGACGGCCGCGTTGCGGCGGCGGCGGAGCTCGGCCAGGTTTTCTTTCCGTTCTTGATCGGCCGCCCCGTCGAAAACGAGAATCGCGGCCCTCTGCGAGGGAACCGGGGCGCACATGACGGCCATCTGGTGGATCGCCGTCACCGCCGGAGCCAGGGCCGACGGAACGACGCACCAGCCGAGGCGCCATCCGGTCATGGCGCAGCTTTTCGAAAGGCTGTCGACGACGATCGCGTCCGGCATCCAGGTCCGGATTGATTCCGGGCGGCGGTCTCCGTAATAAAGCTCGCGGTACACTTCGTCTGAAACCGGCAGGATGCCCCGTTCGGTCAAAAGTCCGGCCAAGCGTTCGATCTCGGTCCGGGGATGAACCGCTCCGGTGGGATTGGCCGGGCTGTTGAGAATGACGGCTTTGGTTTTTTCGGATAAAAGCGGCTTGATCCGGGAGGCCTTCAAAACGAATCCATCTTCCCGGGCCAACGGATAGAAGACGGGAAGGCCGCCCCAAAGCCGGACGATCCGGGCGTAAGTGGGAAATCCGGGATCGGGAACCAGGACCTCGTCGCCCGGATCGACGAGAACGGAAAGGGCGAGAAAAAGCGCTTCCTCGGAACCGGCGGTGACGCAGACGCGGCCGGGATCCACGTCCGGGCCGGCGGAAGCCGCGATCCGGGCCCGGAGCTCCGGAAGCCCGGCGTTGGCTGAATAACCGAGAGGCCAGCGGCCGATCCCGCGGGAAACGCCGTCCAAGACGACCCGCGGCGTTGGAAAAGCAAGCTCCCCCAGACCGAGGTCGACGCACGAGGAATCGGCCAAATCCGCGATCCGCCGGAGAAGGGTTTTCTCCAGGCCCTCCGCCCGGGCG
>JAAZPG010000133.1 GCA_012797375.1 Acidobacteriota bacterium | reverse complement strand
GGAAAATATATAGGTGATTCAACCGGAATAAAAACCTGGAATGCGCCTCGAGCGCGAATCCCGCTTCTTCGCACATCCTGATCACCGCTTTCTTCGAAAGCCCGCCCGTTTCTCCCGTCTTCATGCCGCCCCGCTTCTTGTCTTCGCTGTACCACCAAATTCGATGGCCGATTCCTCCCAAAACGGGACCGATCATGGTGAGGATCATTTTCCCGGACGGCCGGACCAAGCGGCGCGCCTCGCGGAGGGTTTCCCGGCGATTCGGAATGTGGTTCAAGGAGGCGACCAGCGTAATCGTCTCGAAGGACGCGTCGGGAAAGGGGAGGCAGGCCGAATCCGGGACGACATGCGCGCCGCCGCCCCAGTCGAAAACATCCACTCCGACGCCTTGCCCGTAGGCCCGGACCAAGGCATTCCTTCCGGCCCCGATGTCCAGCACATTTCCCTGGAGATGGGGGAGCACGGCCCGGAGCCTCTCCTCTTCCAAGGTCGTCCAGCGGAAGCGCGGCAGCCAATCCTGGTCGAAAAGAACGAACCGGAAAGGAATCCCCAGGAAATCCCAAACGGCGCGGATAAACGTTTTGGGCCTCATCGGATCTTCTTCTCGCCCGCGATGGTCCAACTGTACTGATGACGATGATAGTGCTCGATTCCGGAAAACCCTGCTTTTTTCATTGATTGCTCGATTCCGCCGCGGCTGTCGTACCGGGCATACGAGGGATTGAGCTGGTCGAAGATCACCAAGAAACGGTTCCGCCGGTTCAAGGGGGTGATGACCTTGACCATGTATTCGCGGAAAGGCAAGGGCAGACGCCGGCACAAAAAAGCATATCCGCCGAGGAAAAAATTTAAAAAGCGGGAAAGGACGGCCAGGGCGCCGTCGGGCATCCGGCTCGTCAGCTTCCGCGACAGCCGAAGGAGCGATAAAAAAAGGCGGCGGCCTTCGTTCCCGTAGACCCAAACCAGAAATTTCCCTCCCGGCTTCAGGCAATCGAACGCCCGGGCGATGACCGGCTCGGGATCGGGGATATGATGCAGCACGCCGATCGAGAAGCAATAATCGACGCTGAGGCCGGAAATCTCCTCCCCCTTCATCTTCAGGCAGGTGATCCTGTCTTTCCAGGGACGCGTGTTCCGGAGCAATTGTTCGAAAGCCTCCGACGGCTCGATGGCGATGACTTGTTCCGCTCCCGCAGCCAGGAGCATTCCGGCGATCCGCCCGCTTCCGCTCCCGATATCGAGCACGCGCTTCCCGCGGATCTCGGCCGCGTCCAGGAGCGGGCCGCAAAGATCCCTCAAGTATTCGACGGAGGCATAATAACCTTCGTTGTCGGGATAGCGCGCCCATTGCCTTCCGAAATCCCTGATCGTCCGGCCGCTTCGGTCCGTCATCTGACCGCCCGGAATTCCTTCCACCACAACGCGAACGTGAGCAGACCCCAAATCCGGTGACTGTTCTCGGCCCGGCCGGAAAAATGATCGCGCAAGACCTTTTCCACGGCCGGCGGATGCAGGATTCCCGTCTCCTTCATCTCCGCCGGGGAAAGACAATCCTCGACAAAGGCCTTCATTTCCCCCTTGATCCACCGGGCATTGGGAATATTGAAGCCGGCTTTCCGGCGCCGGACGATCCGCGGCGGCAGCCGGCCGGCCATCGACCTCCTCAAGAGATACTTCCTTTGGAACAATCGTCTCAGCTTCAACCTCGGCGGAAGCGCGGCCGCGAATTCGACCAGGCGGACGTCGAGGTAGGGGGTGCGCGCTTCCAAGCCATGGGCCATGCACATGCGGTCCGCCTTGACCAGCATATCGTTGGGCAGGTAAAAACGGGTGTCGACATAGAGCATGCGATTCAAGGGATGCCGGGCGCCGGCCTGTTGAAAATAG
>JAAZPG010000132.1 GCA_012797375.1 Acidobacteriota bacterium | reverse complement strand
TCTTACCGGGACTGGACAAGGAAAAGGACGTTTTTTTACGCTCTCCTCTTTATCTGAGGAGGGCGGAGAGTGGATCTTCACAGCCGGAGGGAGCTCATGGAATCCAGGTCAAAACGATCTCGTCAAGCCTCGGCTCCGGTCAGGTTCTTAAATGGCAAGACCATGCCCTTTTGGGCAAAGTCTTTATAACGCGGGGCAGGGAACGGAGATCCCGCCGCTCCCGGCCCGCGAGACGGGAACTCAGGGGGACGGCTTCGGCTTTTTTTTCGTTGAAATCCGGAAGGGAACGTACAGAGGACAAAATCCAATGAAGCTCGTCACGATGAAAACGACCGCGACGATTCCCAAAACGACGGCCCAAACTCCGCTGATCACTTCCAGGCAGTAGAGGACCACGATCGCGGCGGCCGCCGCGATCCGGACGAGCCGGTCAACCACCCCCATGTTGGTTTTCATCAGTCTCTCCTTTCCGAGGGACAAGCCCCCCCTTTTTTAAAAGATAATTCCAAAGAGAGGAAAGGTCAAGGCGGAGACCGCGCGCCGGAACGGCTCCGGAGGAAGAGGCATCGGAATCCGCGCCCTGTGACAACGGCATTATCAACGATCCGTCCGCGGAATGTTATTGATTTTTCGCATCAACGGTCCGGGCGAAGCGCGCCCGAGGGGATCGACCGCTGGCGGGCGATCTCGAAGAAAAAGACCGAGGCGGCCGAGGCGACGTTGAGGGAATTAACCCGCCCCCGCATCGGGATGGAGAGAACCCGGTCGCATTTCCGGCGGATAAGGGGCCGAAGGCCTTTTCCCTCCGAACCGAGGACGACGGCCACGGCGACGGTGTAGTCGAACTCGAAATACCGGCCGTCGCCGCCGCTTTCCGCCCCGACAAGCCAAAAGCCGCGCTTTTTAAGCGCGTCCATGGTTTGGGCGAGGTTCGGGACGCGGGCGACCCGGAGGTGTTCGAGGGCTCCGGCCGACACCTCGAAGACGGTCTCGGTCAGGCCGGCCGAGCGGCGCTCGGGCAGGACGATGCCGTCGGCGCCCGCGCCCTCGGCGCTCCGGAGAACGGCCCCCAGGTTTTGGGGATCCTCGATCTCATCCAGAAGGACGAGGAATGGGGACGGACCGGCGGAGGCGAGGATCTCTTCGAGGGAAACATATTCCTTCGGAGAGAGAACCGCCACGACGCCCTGATGATGGGGAGACATTTTGTCGAGAGCCTGTTTTGGGAGAAAGACGCAGGGAATGCGGTTTGCCTTCGCCAAGCCAACGATCGTTCCGACGGGGCGATGGCCCTCTTCTTTCTGGAGAAACAGCTTGTTGATCCGCCGCGGGGAGGCCCGGAGAATCTCGACGACGGGATTGATGCGGTTGACTTGATCCATGGGGAATCCTTCCGCATTATACGCCGATCCGGCCGGAAAATCCGGGAACGCCGTATCCTTCCTTCGGCGCCCGGCCGGCCATGCCGGATCCGCGATCGGCCGGGAAATGGGGAAATGGTTAAACAGGTTCTGATTTGGCCGAAGGGGGGAAACCGGGCGCCGGAACATCCGTTCCGGCGCCTGGGAAGAAACGCAGAGGAAAGAAATCTTACCGTTTCTGGACGTCGTCCATACTGAGCGTGGCCTTCTTGGTGAAGCCCGCCGGGATCCCGTAGATTCCGGCCGGCGCGGCCTTCATGGAGATCTCCGCGACGGTGGTCGTCGAGTGGATCTTGGCCCCCATCATCTCGGCGTTCACTTCCGAGGCGATCTGGTAGCCCTTGATCTTCATCATTTCCTTCACCGAGGCGTCGTCCAGCCGCATCATCCCTTTCGTCATGGCCGGCATGAATCTTTCGGAGAACTTCGCCCAGTCGAAGGCGACTTCGGTCGAGGCCCAAATCTTGGTTTTCATGGGCATGCCCATGACCGTCATGGTCATGTCATAGCCCTGGCAGTTCCACGACCCGACCTTTTTCGTCTCTCCAGTCGGATTCACGGTCGCCGACATGACGAACATCCCGGCCATCGAGGCCATTTCGGCCGGCAGGAGCTTGGCGAAATCAACCGGAAGCGCCGTTTCGACGTAGGACTTTTCGGCCATGTTGATCATGGCGAAGGTGTTCTTGGCCAAGTCGATCACCGTCCGGCCGTCCTGGCTGACCATGGCCAGGGCGTTGTCGCCGATCCACAGCTCGGAGACGGTGTCGGTGGCCGGCGTGGTCTGTCCCATCATCGACATGGCGTCGGTATGGGAATTGCTCTTGATGTAAACGTCCGCGCTCAGGAACAGGGCGGACGCGGCGATGATCAACATTCCCGCGATGAATTTTTTCATGACGATTTTTCCTTTCCCGCGCGCCGCGGAACGCCGCGGGCGGGCGCGGTGTCTTGGTCGTATCCGTCCGGACCGCTTACTTGCCCAGGACGAACGTCACCCCGAGCACGCCGCCGAATCCGGACCAGTGCCCCGTCAGGGATCCGACCAGGCGCAGGCTGACGGCCATTTTCGGATTAAAATAGTACCGCCCGCCGACGAAAATCGGGATATAGATGCCCGAGCTGCCCGTGCCGCCGATTCCGCCGCCGGAAGAATCTTTCCATTTCCAGGAATAGGCGGAGTAGCCGAGGCCGCCTCCGGCGTACAAATCAAACTTTTCCGCGTTGAGCTTGGTGAAATGGTAGGCGACGTCGGCGTTGAAGTTGATGAGGGTGGACGACCAGTATTCTTCGCTCCACATGTTGAGCATGACCGATCCGCCGATCCCGATGTTCTCTGTGAGGCCGTATTCGGCGTTCACGCCGAAGGGGATGCTCCCTCCCCAGCTGTTCACCCCGATCTGCGGAGTCACATAGATTCCGCCCTTCCAAAATTCCTTTGTCCCGGCCGCGGCCGTCCCGGCCAGAACCGCCAGAGCTAATACCGTCACCATAATCTTTCGTTTCATGGATTCTCCTTTCAATCAGA
>JAAZPG010000131.1 GCA_012797375.1 Acidobacteriota bacterium | reverse complement strand
CGCGTCGGCCAGCTGGAAAACGTCCTCGACCTTCACTCCGAAAGCCCGGGCGATTTTCAGGGCCAGGACGGTGGAGGGGACGAAAACGGCGTTTTCGATGGTATTGATCGTTTTCCGGGTGACGCCGACCCGGCGGGCCAGCTCCTCCTGGGTCCAGTCCTTGATCGCCCGCTGGACGCGGATCGTGTTGCGGAGCTCCTCGCCGCCCACGTCAGCGCCTTTCCATGAGGACGAAGGACAAGTGGTATGCTCCGAAGCCGGCCCAGAGGGCCGTGAAGATGACGGCGTTCGTGTCCTTGAGGTCGGCGAAGACGGAAATGGCGCCGAGGACGGCGAGGACGGAGGCCATGGCGATGAATCCGTACATCCAGGCGGCCTTGCCGTGGGCTTGAATCCTCTCATCCGTGAACAGGACGCCCAGCTCCGCGTCGGCTTGGCCGCGCTTGCGAAGCGCGCTCAAGCGGACGACGCTGTAAAACTGGGCGGGGAGGGTCAGGATGAGGATCACCGCGAAACCGATGTCCAGCCATTCGGGGAGCGTGCCGATGGTCCGGACGATGAAACGGACCAGCCAAGCCGCGGAGAAAACGAGAAAAACGATGACGAACCGGGAATAGACGCCGCGGTACGTCCGCTCGAATTCGTCGATTTTGCTTGCCGGGGTCATGGGAAGTCTCCTTTTCATGTTCCTGTTTCCTCGGAGGGACTCAACCGATCACAAGCATCGAAAGAAAGATCACGACGACCACTAAAACCAACATTTTGAAATTGCTCATTGTTAACCCCTATGACTCAAATAGTGTCATAAACGTTATATATAATAACGCAAAGGTTACGCGTGTCAAGAGAAATTTAATATTTTTTTTTAGTTCCCTGTATTTCCTTTAAATCCTTTTCTTTATAGGAATCGGAAAATCGTGCGGATTCAGCTTAATGATCGCGAAAACGACGCCCGTCGTTAGGACTGAAAATCCTTCGCCCCCTGGCCGGAAAGAACGAGGCGGGCGGGTCTTGCCCCGAGCCGCGGCGCGGATCGTCAGCGGATTCCGGCCGGAGCGAGCAGGGCGGCGGCCAATTCCGCCTGCCGGGCGAAATCGATCGCCTCGGCCAGGACGCGGGCGGCCTCTTGGGGGCTGTGAAAGCCTGTCCCGTTCTCGGAAAAGACGAAATCCCAGCGCAGCTGGCCGCGCCGGATCAGAGCCCGGGAAGCGGACAAGCGCTCGTCCGGAACGCCGGCCGCCTTGGCCTTGATGATCGCGTCCATGGCCGCAAGCAAGGCCGTTTCCGTCTTCCGCAGAAGGCCCGCCGTCTTGTCCTGGATGTCCTTGACCCGGGATTTTAATTCCTCCTCGGGCCGGGGATGGCAGGCTTGGCAGGCGGCGGCGATGTTCGTCAGGGGGCTGCGGATCCAGTGGTCGGAAACCTTCACGCTTCCGGCCCGGACATACGGCATGTGGCAGTCGGCGCAGGCCACCCCGGACTTGGCGTGGAGCCCGGTGCCCCACGTTTCGAACTCGGGATGCTGGACCTTGAGCATGGCCGCCCCGGTTTCCGCGTTGACCCAGTCGACGTGGCCGTTTTCATCGTAGCAGGCTTCGATCGCCTCGATCGTCCGGCCCTTGGCCCAGGGGAAAGTCAGTTCCTTGTTCTCCCCGTAAAAGTAGTATTCGACGTGGCACTGGGCGCAGACGTAGGT
>JAAZPG010000130.1 GCA_012797375.1 Acidobacteriota bacterium | reverse complement strand
GGTCGCCCTGCGGGCGGATATGGATGCCTTGCCGCTTGAGGAGGAAGGGGAGAAGCCTTACCGGTCGGAGATTCCCGGCGCCTGCCACGCCTGCGGCCACGACGGCCACTTGGCCGGCTTGATGGGCGCGGCCCATATCCTGGCCGCCCGGCGGGACAAGATCCGCGGCCGGGTGGTCTTTCTCTGCCAGCCGGCCGAGGAGCTTCCGCCCGGGGGGGCCGGCCCGATGATCGAGGCCGGAGCCCTCGAGGGCGTCGACGGCATTTTCGGAATTCATCTCTGGCAAACTCTTCCGACCGGCAAGATCGGCCTGGTGAAGGGGCCGGTCATGGCCCAGGCCGACAACTTCCGCATCACCGTAAAGGGACGGGGCGGCCATGGATCGATGCCTCAAGCCACGGCCGACCCGATCGTCGCGGCCGGGCATCTGATCACAGCCCTCCAGGGCATCGTCAGCCGCAACGTCGATCCGTTGAAGCCGGCCGTCTTGTCGTTCGGGACGATCCGGGGCGGGACGGTTTACAACATCATACCCAACGAGGTCCATCTCAGCGGAACGGTCCGGGCGTTCGAGCCGGCCGTCCAGGAGTTGATGAAAAAGAGGCTGGGCGAAATCATCGAGGCGGTCGGCCGGGCCGGCGGAGTCCAGGCGTTCCTCGAGTACGAGGAGGGATACCCGCCGCTGGTGAATCCGTCCGCCTCCGTTGATTTCGCCGCCCAAACGATCGAAGCGCTTTGGGGGCGGGAGGTTTTCGCGCCCTTCGCCCCGGTGATGAGCGGCGAGGATTTTTCACGTTATCTTCGGAAGGCGCCCGGAGCGTTCCTTTTCTTGGGGATAGGCGACGGAATGCCCTATCCTCATCATCATCCCGGTTTCGACCTGGACGACCGGTCCCTGCCGCGGGCGGCCGCCTTGCTGGCGGCCTTGGCCGTTTCGTTTTTGGAACAGCCGGAATGAGCTTCGGCGTCCTCCTGGCCTTAGCCCTGGCGATGGCCATGGACACGTTCGCCGTGGCCATCGGCGTGAGCCTGGTCATGAAGGGCTGCACGCCCCGGCAAACGTTCCGGCTGGCCGGGAGCTTCGGGTCTTTTCAGTTTCTCATGCCCCTTCTCGGCTGGACCGTCGGCCGGACCGTCGTCGATCTCGTTCGGGGGTTCGATCATTGGCTCGCGGCCGGGCTCCTGGCCGTGGTCGCCGGCAAGATGATCGTTGAGGCCTTGGAAAAAAAGAAAGACGGAAAGGCGGCCGGGCCGTGTCCCGACAAAACGCGGGGAGGGCATCTTCTCCTTTTGTCCCTGGCCACCAGCATCGACGCCTTGGCCGTGGGATTGAGCCTTGCGGCGCTGAACGTTTCAGTCGTCTATCCGGCGGCCGTCATCGGCCTCGTCACGTTCGTCGTCTCGGCCGTGGGAACGAAAATCGGGCCGGTTTTGGGTCGCTGGGCGGGCAAGAGCGCGGAATTGGCCGGCGCTCTCGTCCTCCTGGCCATCGCGGCCAAGATCCTCGTCGAGCATCTTTCCTGAGGCCGGCGGCGAGGGGAACGCTTGCCCACCCGGGGCGGCCCGCCCGGGATCTTAAAAAATCGTGTAGCGGCCGTCTTTCATGATCATTTCCGTCCGGCCGCGGGCGAAGGAAAGGACCACCTCGACGACGGCGACCCGGGGCTGCATTTCCGGGAGGTAAATGCGGTCGAGATGGATGACCGCGGCCGGCGTGGAAAAATCCTTCAAGCCGATCCGTCCGCCGAAATGGTCGCTCCGGCCGAAGGCGATGTGAAGGCCGAGCTTCTCGTCCAGGAGAATCTCGCCGCAGGGACTGAGGCCGAATTTCCCCAAAACCCCGAATCCCAGCTCGGCCATGTTGCCGTAGGCCGGCTCCCGCTTCAAGTAATCCGATTCCTCTTGGGCTGTCGGTCCGCCCTCGGCGGAAACCGCCGTGTTCTTCTCAATCTTGTAGTAAACGACCTCCCCCCCGATTTCCACGGGCAAAACGCCGGCCGTGGCGCTGGGGGCTTTCCCCTCCCCTTCGTAGGGAACGATGTAAGCCTCGCCGCTGGGGAGGTTCCCGGCCGTTCCGATCTCG
>JAAZPG010000129.1 GCA_012797375.1 Acidobacteriota bacterium | reverse complement strand
GTCATGGGCGGCATGCCGGTCATGGCGAAGGAGGCGGCCGGGACGATCACCGCCAGCGGACCGGCGGCGCGGTAGGGGAGGAGAAATCCGGCCGCCGAGAGAGGGAGGAACATCGGGAGAAAAGCGGAGCCCAGCCCGAGAGCGTGAAACAGAACGGGCAGGGCCAGGGCCGCCGCCCCGAAGACCGCGGCCGTTGAAACGTCTTTCAATTCCGGCTTCATTTCGTTCCCTCGGAATAGAAATGATCCGTGTTTTCGACCCGGACGGCGGTGAATCCGGCCTTTCGGTAAAGGCCGGCCATCCGCGCGTCGGAAATCAGGACATCGCCCGCCACGGTCCCGCCGGCGTCGCGGTGATGGGCGTTGAGGGCTTCCCGGTTCATGGAATGGCAGATGAACAGCCGGCCTCCGGCCGAAAGATAGGAACGGGAGCGGCGGAAAACCGCTTCCTCATCCCGAAAATGGGGGAAAGCGTTGAAAATCATGATGACGTCGAACGGCTCCGGAAAAACGATCGGCTTTTCGTAATCGGCCTCGAGGACGGCGGCCTCCGGGTGCTTAGCCTTGAATCGCTGAACCATCGCCGGCGAGCTGTCGACGGCCGTATAAGCTCCGGCTCCGGCTTTGAGGAAAAAAGGATAGAGGATGCCCGTCCCCGCGCCGACATCGAGGATGCGCGAGCCCGGATGAAGGCGGGCGACCGCGAAGATCTTTGAAATCGCGGCCGTCAAGCCGGCCGGACAGCCGTTATCCCAGGAAGGCGCGCAGCGGTCGAAAAATCCACCGAGAGGGGGCCGGCTCACAAGCCCACCTTGAGCCCGACGTGGGCGTTCCTCCCGGGCATTTCGTACAACCCGGCGGCCTTTCCGGAAAGGTCGGCGTAGATCCAGCAGGCCGCCGCGGAGAGGTTGTTGAGCTCCGCGAACAGCCCGACGGAGGGAGTGACGGCGAATTCAAGCCGGCCGTTGACCAGGGTGTAAGAAGGAATGGGGAGCGTTTTGCGATCGCCGGCGTAGTATTCGGAAACCGACTGGGCGGTCAAGAACGTCCGGAAGCGGCCGGCCTGCCAGCGGATCTCGAGGTCGATTTTTCTCCCGGGCCGGCCTTTCGTCAGGCCGCCCGTGTCCAGCCGCGAATATGCGCCCCGGAGCATGAGGGAAGGGAGGACGTCGGCTTTCAAGCCCAACTCGATTCCGGAGAACGCGAAGCGTCCGGTGTTCCGGAACTTGAACGGCGGCGGACCGGCTGGATTCGGGGACGATTCGATGAGATTCGTCCCTTTCATGGTGAAGACGGCCGCGTCAAAGGCGAGGATCCGGGCCACGGCTTGGCTGATTCCAAGCTCGAAATTCCAAGAGCGCTCGGGCTTCAAACCGGGATTGGACGCGGGGAAAAGATAAAGCTCGTTGATATGAGGCGCGCGGAACGCCTTGGAAGCGGAAAGACGGAGGGACGTATTTTCCCCGGCATGCCAGACGAGCCCGGCCTGGGGCGAGCCTTCCCATCCAAATTGGGAATCGCGGTCCAAGCGGGCTCCGGCCGAAAGAATCCACCGGCCGCCGAGAAGGATTTCGTCATGAAGGTAGACGCCGACGTCGCTTTTTTCCCATTCGCCTCTGGGGGCGTTGTAGCTTTTCCCTCCGAAAAACCGGGCGTCCAACCCGAACGACAGGCGATGGTCCGCTCCGAGAGCCAGGCTGCCCCGAGCGATCGCTCCGCGATAATGATCGCGGGAGCTCCAGCCGTCGGAAAAGACGTGCCGGCCGAAGTCGGCGTAGGCCATGATCGAGCCTTCGCCTCCCTCCCAGCGGCCGTTGAGGCTGAGGTCGGCTGAACCGCGCTTGTAGTGGTTCCAGGATGTCAGGGACGGAGAGGCCAGGGGGCCGGGCTCGTTCTTCTTCCCGTCGAACGCCTTGCCCCGCAGGGTCAGGGTGAGACCCGATCCGAGATCGTATGCCGCCCGGCCGGTGAAAGCCGTCCCCAGGTAGGAAGAGTGGGCGGTGTGTCCGTCGCTCGTCATCCGGTCGGCGGTGAAATAATAGTCGAACCGCTCAAACGCGGCGCCGTGGCGGAGGTTGAGGGAGAAGGTCTTGTAGCTGCCGACGGCGGTGGTGAGTTCCGTCCGGAAACCGCTCGCCGGCCGGCGGGTGATGACGTTGATGACGCCGCCCATGGCGTCGGGGCCGTACAAAACCGAGGACGGGCCGCGGACGACTTCGATCCGCTCGACGTTGTCAAGCGGATAGGCGTGGGTCACGGCGCAGCCGAACAAACCCATTTTTTCCGGGCGGCCGTCCACGAGGACGGCGATCCTCTGGCCTCGCTGGCCGATCCCCCGGATTTCGATGTCGGTCCGTCCGAAATCGCCCGTCCGGTGAGCAAAAATGCCGGGGAGGCGGGTGAGAGCGCCGAGGGCGTTGAGCGGCCGGGCGGCTAAAATGTCCGTCTCGTCCAGGATGCCGACGGACACGGAACAATCCTTGACGGCCTTCCAGATGGGGGAGGCCGTGACCGTGACTTCATGCCGCGGGCGGAGGAGGCGTTCGTCTTTTTTGGCGTTCTCAACCGCGTCCGAATCCGAGGCGGCCGCCGGCGGGTTGAAGCCAAAGAAGAGAGCGAGAAGAAAAACAACGGCGAAGGAAACCGATCGTTTCATGGCGAAACCTCCTCTGTTAGTAACACGAAACAAATAAATAGTAGCACGAATATTCGAAGGATGCAATCCCCGTTTTGTCAAGCGAACCTGTTTAACCATTTCCTTATTTCGAAATGCGGAAATGGTTAAACAGGTTC
>JAAZPG010000128.1 GCA_012797375.1 Acidobacteriota bacterium | reverse complement strand
GTCGTCGACCATGATCCCGAGATCGAGCTTCTGGCCGGCCGGATCAAGTCGCTCGAGTTCGTTCTCTACCTCGGAGCGTACGCCAACCCGTTCAAGGAAACGGCCCATGTCGTCCTCCCGACGACGACCTACGCCGAGACGGACGGAACGTACACCAATACGGAGCGGAGAATCCAGCTCAACCGCCGCAAGATTGAGCCCCGGTTCGAGGCCCGCCCGCCCTGGCGGATTTACGCCGATTTGGCGGCCCGGCGGGGACAGGCCTGGCCCTACCGGTCCGCGGCCGACGTCCAGGAGGAGATCACCCGGATGATTCCGGAATATCACGGGGCGGCCCACCCGGCCCTGGAATCCCGGTTCGGCGGATGGCAGTGGCCGGGCGGATCCGGACCGGACCAAAGCCGCCTTCGCTTCGTCCCCCTCAACGGCGCCTTTTCCGCCGCCGCCGAGCCGGCCCCGGCCGAATTCCCCTTCCGCCTGATGGCCGGCCGGTCTTATTTCTATTGGCACTTGAACAACATCATGAAAAACACCTTCATCCCCCGGCGGGAATACAACGCCCTCCTTCTTCTCTATCCCCGGGGCTTGGTGGAGGTTCATCCCGACGACGCGGCCGCCCTGGGCCTTCGGGACAAGCGTCCCGTCCGGGTCGTCTCGGCCCGCGGATCCATGACTCCGCTGGCCCGGGTCTCGGAAGAAGTGCCGCCCGGGACGGTGTACGCGCCCTATTTCGTGGGTTCGATGATCCCGGATTTTCTCGTGCCTCACGCGGACGCGGTCGAATACGGCGAGGATGCCGTCATCCCCGTCCGCCTGGAAAAGGTGTGACCATGTATCTTCTGGCCAAATCCGACGTTCCCCGCTTTCTCTCCGCCCTGTCCGCCCGCTTCGAGATGTACGGCCCCCAGGTCCATCCGGTTTCCGGGGACGTGTTTTTCGATAAGGCGGCCGATTCCTCGTCGATCCGGCTGGACGCCCCGATCCCGGCCAATTCTCCCAAGTTCGCGGTCTTCCCCCACTGGGAGCGCATCCTTTCTTATGCCTATGACCGGGAAACCAAGGATCTTCGGATCGTTCCGGAGGATCTCGTCCGGCCGAAGGCCCTCGTCGGGATCCGGTCCTGCGACCTGACGGGTCTTCTTTGCTTCGACCGCTTCTTCCTCGGCCAGGAATTCGTCGATGACTTCTACCGGGCCCACCGGCGGCGGATGTTTCTCGTCTCCGTCACGTGCGTCACCCCCTTCGCCCAGTGTTTCTGCGTCTGCACCGACAGCGGTCCGGCGGCCCGCGAGGGATATGACGTCAACCTGACCGACCTCGGCGAGGCTTACCTGTTCGAGGCCGGGAGCGACGCCGGCCGCGAGCTGGTCGCGTCCCTGAGCCTGCCTCCGGCCGGGCCGGACGCCGGCCGGCGGCGGGACGAGGTCATCGACCGCTCGATCTCTCGGTTCGAGGCGGCGGCGGTCGAGAACAAGGCTTGGATATCCCGGGCGGTCAACCGCCTGACGACCGGTTTCGTCAAGAACGAGACCTGGGAATACATCGGCCAGCAGTGCTTCGAGTGCGGGGCCTGCTCGTTCGTCTGTCCGTCCTGTTCCTGCTTCAACATCGAGGATGTCAACCGCCGGGACGGGACGACCGAGCGGCTCCGGACCTGGGATTCCTGCTCGTTCGAGGGCTACGCCCGGATGGCCGGGGAGCACAACCCCCGCCGGCCCGTCGAGGACCGGCGGAACAAGAGATTCTTCTGCAAGCTTTCGTTTTCTCAATCGAAAAAATACCTCCGGCCGGGCTGTGTCGGCTGCGGCCGCTGCGTCCGGGTCTGCCCCGGCGACATCGGGATGGCCAATGTCGTCACCGCGATCCGGCGCGAGATCACGGGGAAGTAAGCCATGGACAAGAGAAAAAACGCCGCCGCGGTCGCCGTTCCGGTTCCGGCCGTCTTGACGGAGATCCGGGACGAGATCGAGGACGTCAAAACCTTCTATTTCCGCTTCGAGGACCCGGAGCTCGAGCGCTCCTTTTCCATCCGTTCGGGCCAGTTCGTGATGTGCACCGTGTTCGGGGCCGGCGAATTCGCCGTTTCCCTGCCCTGGAGCCCGGAGAAGGACCGCCGTCATCTTTCCGTCCGGAACGTCGGCAAGGTCACCTCCGCCCTTCACGCCCTGGGCGTCGGGGACAAGATCGGCCTCCGCGGCCCGTTCGGCAACGGCTTTCCGTTCGAGGAGATGGCGGGCCGGAACCTCATCTATGTGGCCGGCGGCATCGGCCTGATCCCGCTCCGGTCCTCGATCTTTCATGCCCTCCTCCACCGGGAGAAGTTCGGCCGGATCATCCTTCTCTACGGCGCCAAGTCGTCGAAAGAGCTGATGTACCGTCCGCTCATCGACGAATGGCGGAGGACGGAGGGATTCGAGACGTATGTCACGATCGACCGGGAGGAGCCCGGCTGGACGGGCGAGGTCGGGTTCGTCCATACCCTGATTGAAAAAGCCAAGGTGCCGGTGGACGGCACGACGGCCTTCGTCTGCGGCCCTCCGGTCATGTTCAACGCCGTGATCGGGGAGCTGTCCCGCCGCGGCCTCAAGGACGAATGCATCATCTCGACGCTGGAGCGCCACATGAAATGCGGGATCGGCAAGTGCCAGCATTGCGCGATCGGCCGGACCCTGGTCTGCACCGACGGCCCGGTCTATACGTATCGGCAAATCAAAACCCTGGGGGAGACGATCTGATGTCCACGCTCAGCACCCCGATTTCTCCGGCTCTTTGGGCCGCCTTCGGCCTTCTCCTTCTCGCCGCCCTGGTTGCCCCCCTGTTGTCCCGGCGGCGTCGGGCGGCCGGAATCGTTCACCTGGTTCTGACCGCCGCGGCCGCGGCCGTCTTCCTGGTCCTCGGCGCCGGGGCTGTTTTCGGCCGCGGCATGGCCGCGG
>JAAZPG010000127.1 GCA_012797375.1 Acidobacteriota bacterium | reverse complement strand
TTCTGGAGAAAGAAGGAGTATCAGGTAAAAATAAGAGTGATAGCCATCATTAGTTTCCTGATTATGCTATTGGGATTTTTAATTTATTTTCCGAATATCCTGCCTGGATATTTCGGATTAAAACAAAGATTTTTATATGCAGGCTGGACTGTTTGGTCTGTTTATTTGAGCTTCAGGTTTTTGAAATTAAGTGCGAAATAACTCAAGTGAACTGGAGGACATCCCCGATCTGGCATTTACCCTGCGGGCTGACCGGGGTGTCGGAATGACCCCTCCCGATTAATATTGCGTTGGTGTCAGGTCTTACATTAAACATTTGGAACCCAGGTGGCTGTAGTCGCCCAGCCGGGCGGCGCAGAGAAATATCGTTCCCCAAAACAACAGGACCGCCAGGATGCCTGCATCGAGCCATCGGCTTTTATTCATGGGGGCGATATTCCCTTGAACGTTCATTCGGAAACAAGACGAGCGAGATCCTATTTCCTTTGGCTCCACAGCCGGTCGCGGGTCTTGACCCGGAAATATCCCCGGCCGACGGCCCGGATGTCCTCCACCGAATAGAACGCCTCGGGCCGGCATTGACGGACCGTCTCGATGACCCGGGGCAGATTGACCCGGTCGAGGACCAAGAAGATGATCTTGACCTTCCCGCTTTTTCCCTCTCCGTCGATGCAGGTCACGCCGTGCTTTTCCTCCCGGAGGCGTTCGACGAGCGCGTCCGCATTGTTCGGAGTGATGACCCGGAGAAGGACGTTCCCCACGGCCAGTTTTTCCTCGATCCGCATGCCGACGTAGGTCCCCATGGCGAAGCCGGCCCCGTAGGCCAGGTAATAAAAAGGATTGGTCAGGTTCTGCATGATCTGGGTGATGGCCACCAGCCAGATAATAACCTCGAAAAAACCCAGAAGCGGGGCTAGAAGCCGCCGGCCCTTCGAGATGAAGATGATCCGCATCGTCTGGAGGCTGACGTCGAAGATGCGGGCCGTGAAAATCAGCAGGGGAAGAATCACCCATTTGAAGAGGTCGAAATTCAGGAATTCCATCGCCGCCTTCCTCCTCACTCCGCGGGCCGGGTTCCGGCGGCCGCGGACCATTTTGCCCGGAGGGCCGGGTCGTCCAGCCTCTTGACCAGCACGCCCCCGACGACCGGCCGCGCTTGGAAGACCGTCTTTTTTCCTGTGTGCGCTTCCGGAGAGATGACGTCGACGGCCAAGAGGCAACCGTCGCTGAATTTCTCCTTGGGGGCCGGAAGCGGCGTTCCGGCCAGGTCGGCCGCCGACCGGATGCTGAAGCAGGGATCATGGGCGATCCGCGGCTCGGCCGGCGGCCGGAAGGGCGTCGTTTCCGCGGCCGAGGCGGCGGGAAAAAGAGCG
Source organism: Acidobacteriota bacterium (assembly GCA_012797375.1). Lineage (GTDB taxonomy): Bacteria > Acidobacteriota > Aminicenantia > Aminicenantales > UBA4085 > JAAZPG01. Next base: position 192 of record JAAZPG010000127.1, on the reverse strand, counting down.
GGCGTAATCAGGAAGATGCGGCAAAAGCGGGCGATCATGACGTCCTCCGGGGAATATTTCAACTGAGTCTATTTTATGTTTCGCGTGAGTATTTCTCAATCCCGGCGCATGGCCGGTCAATTCGGAACCTGTTTATCCATTTCCATATTTCAACAGGTTCAGATTTAAATCGGGAAATGGATAAACAGGTTC
>JAAZPG010000126.1 GCA_012797375.1 Acidobacteriota bacterium | reverse complement strand
TTTTTTTGTTGAAATAATTCCCACAATAAAAGAAGGGAAGAACGGAGAAGAACGCCGCCGGCTTGGGAAGCCGGGCGCGCGCTTGAAAGCGTGAGCCCTCGTTTCCCTCGTCCGGCCGCGTGATCGCCGCTACGTCCGGATGAAGAAATGGGTGTCCGTCCGCTCCTCGCTCCGGTCGGTCGCCGGAGGCGGGGCCGGCGAGAGGGCCGAGATCTCCGCCCGCAGGACGCCGTCCATCGGGATCTCGAGCGCGCCCAACACGCTCTTGAGCTGGGTGACGCTTCTCGCCCCGACGATCGGCGCGGTCACCGCCGGATGGCCCGCGACCCAGGCGACGGCCAGGGCGGCCGGGTCGAAGCCGCGCGCTTCGGCGAACGCGTCGAAGCGGTCGACGATCTCGAAATTCGCCTCCTCGAAATACCGCGCCTGGTAAATCTTGTGTTCGGTCAAACGGCCGGATTGCGGGCGCCGGTTTGAGCCGAATTTTCCGCTCAGAAAACCCCCGGCCAGCGGACTGTAGGGGATCACTCCCAATCCTTCGGCTTCGGCCATGGGGAGGATTTCGGCCTCGGCCTGGCGCTTGAGAAGGTTGTACATCGGCTGGAGGACGGCCGGCGCGGACCATCCATGAAGGGCCGAGATCCCCAGGGCCTTCTCGGCCTGCCAGGCGGCGAAATTGCTCAGGCCGGGATAGAGGATTTTCCCCTGGCGGACGAGATCGTCCAGCACCCGGAGCGTTTCCTCGAGCGGCGTCCGGTCGTCGAAGCGGTGGATGAAATAAACGTCGACGCGGTCCGTCCGGAGCCGCCGGAGGCTGGCTTCGACCGCGTTCCGAAGATGATAACGCGAGGCGCCCTGGGCGTTGGGATCCGTTCCCGTCGGGAAAAATCCTTTTGTCGTGACGACGACTTCGTCCCGGCGGTCTTTGATCAACCCGCCCAGGATTTCCTCGGCCCGGCCGGCCTGGTACATGTCGGCGCAATCGAAAAAGTTGATTCCGGCTTCGCGGCAGGCGCGGAACAACTCCCCTGAAACCGCCTCGTCGGCTTCCTTGCCGAAGGTCATCGTGCCGAAGCACAAGGGCGAGACGCGGACGCCGGTCCGTCCGAGATACCGGTAGTTCATGATGGACTCCTCTCCGCCTTGCGGCCAGCTCGGGCGGCCGCGGCGATCATCGAAAACAGCGGGATTCGCGGAGACCGGCCGGGCTCAATCGCCCCGCCGCCGGAGGATGTTCATGATCAAGGCGCCATCCCCGCTCATGAAAGTCAGCTGGATGACCATGTTCTCCCTCTCCAGCCGGGTGAACGCGCCCTGGGGGACCTCCGACTCCATGATAAGGCTCCAGCCGTCGCCCTTCAAATCCTCGATGTAAGCGGCGACGTCCTCCGCCCCGGCGCCGGCGAACGTCACCGTCCAAGTCGTTCCCTCCGGCGACTGGGAATTCGTCGAATTCCGGATCGATCCCGCCCGGAACGGGGCGAGGTCCTCCGGCAGGTCGGCCGGCCAGGATCCTCCCCCGGATGTGAGGACGGCGCTCCCCCCGGGCGTTTTGACCGTGAGCTGCCCCTTTTGGAAGTCGATCTCAGCCCGGCCGGCCGAGGCCTTGGAGACCAGGTCGGAAATTCCCTTCGCCTCGTCCTTGCCGGCGGGCGTCTTTTTGCCGCAGGCCGGGACGAAGAAGACGAGGACGGCCAGGAGCGGGACGAGGCCGGGAAATCGGCCGTGCGAGCAGCGGGGAGTCATGGGGGTCTCTTCCTTTCCGGGAGGATCTCTCCCGAAGCCGTATTCTATCCCATCATCGGGAAAAACGAAATCCGGCCCGGAGCGAGCCGGCGGGGGTACTGTTGACGAGATTTCATCTCCATGTCCTTCTGTTACCGTCCTCTCTTTCAGGGATTTCGGTTACATTTTAGTAGATTCAATGCGGGGGTTTGAAAACGCGGCCGATCTCGGGTAAGATTTCCCCTTTCCCTTGCGGAAATCGATCATCAACCAGGAGTTTCCATGCGCGCTTACGAATCCATCGCCCTCGGCATCCCCGAAATCCTTCTCCCCCAAGCCGGGCTCGACCTGACGAAATGGGCGGTCATCGCCTGCGATCAATACACGTCCGAGCCGGCGTATTGGGAAAAAGCGGCCGGCCTCGTCGGCGACGCCCCCTCGACCCTTCACCTGATCTATCCCGAAGTCTTTTTGAACGAACCCGAACCGGAGAAAAACGCCCGGATCGGCCGAATCCGGAAAACGATGGCTGATTATTTCGCCCGCGGCCTCTTCAACTCGGCGGAAGGGCTGGTCTTCGTCGAACGGACGACGGGCGGAAAAACGCGCAAGGGCCTGGTCGCCGCCATGGATTTGGAGCACTACGATTACCGGAAAGGCTCGACGACCCTGATCCGGGCGACGGAAGGGACCATCATCGAGCGCATCCCGCCCCGCGTCCGCATCCGCGAGGGCGCGCCCATGGAGCTTCCCCATATCATGGTCCTCATCGACGACCCGGCCGACGAGGTCATCGGTCCGGTCGCCGCCGCCGCGGGAACGCTTCCCAAGCTGTATGATTTCGAGCTGATGCTCGGCTCCGGACATCTGGCCGGATACCGCGTCGCCGGCCGGGCCCTGGAGGAGAACCTCGTCCGCGGACTGACCCGTCTGGCCGAGCCGCGGGCCTTCGCCGCCAAGTACGGCCTCAAGGACGGCACGCCGGTCCTGCTTTACGCCATGGGCGACGGCAATCACTCCCTGGCCACGGCGAAAACCATCTGGGAAAAGACGAAGGAAGCGGCCGGCGGGGCGGCCGCCGTCAAGAACTCCCCGCTCCGTTACGCCATCGTCGAGCTGGTCAATGTCCACGACGACGCCCTGGCCTTCGAGCCCATCCACCGGGTTCTTTTCGACGTCGCGGCCGGCCGGGACCTCGTCGCCGAGATGAAGGCGTTCTACGGCGGGCACGTCCGGTACGAATCCCTCTGCTGCCTGAACATGATGAAAGCCGCCGGGGATTCGCAGACCGGCCCGGCCCACCGCATCGGCCTCATCACCCCCGAGGGATTCGGAGTCCTGGAAGCCGAAGCGGCCGGCTCGAACCTTCCGGTCGGGACGCTCCAGAACTTCCTGGACGTTTTCCTCAAAGACAAGGGCGCCCGGGAAATCGATTACGTCCACGGCACGGACGTCGTCGCCGAGCTCGGAGCCAAGCCCGGGAACATGGGCTTCTACCTCGCCGGCATGCGCAAAACCGACCTGTTCAAAACCGTCATCCTCGACGGCGCCCTCCCCCGCAAAACGTTTTCCATGGGCGAGGCTTGGGAGAAGCGCTTCTACATGGAAGGACGGAAGCTCGCCTGATCTCCGCCCCGTTTTCCCGCGGTTTTTTCGAGAAGACGATTTTTTTCAAAAGCCCTTGACGCGTGCTCCGCGAGGCGATGTACGGAATGAGCAGCGTTTAAACGAGGCGACGGCTTAATCGCCGAAGCGGCGGCTGAGCCGGGCGATCCGGAAAAGACCAAAGACGACTCCCGCCAGGTAAAGAGAGAGGAGAGCGATCCCCGCCGGCGGGGACAGCGCCGGCCGGGATCCGCCGTCCTCGGCGCCGGGAAGCGGAACGGGATCCCAGGGAAGGCCGTACCGCTCGGCCAGCCCTTGGACGAAGAGGAGATGAATCACCGGAATCCCCCGCCGGGCCATCTCCTGGACCACGCCCCGCCGATCCGGCGGAGGAACGAAGATCTCCTCGGCCCGGTTGAAGCCCGGCCGGAGCTTGAGGACTTCCCCGTCCGTCCCCATGTCGGCGAAGCTCCCCCCGATGTTGACGAACACCCGGATCGGCCGCCCGCCGGCGCTTTGTTCGAACAAGGCGATCCGCTCGGCCACGTTTTTAGGAAGGTCCGGCTCCTGGATGAAGGGCAGGCCCGTCTCCTCGATTTTTTTCTCCAGAAGAACGCGCCCGCTTTCGGACAATCCTCCTCCGCCGTCCCGCCCGCCGCCGAGGGACAGGGCCGCCGACTCGACGTCCAGGACGCCCGCGCGGCGCAGGCAATCGGACATCTCGAGCCAGGTCCAGCCGGGATCGTTGGCTCCCCAGCGGGACGCGCCCAGGGAAACGATCAAGCGCGGTTCGATTCCCCGGGCCGCGGCCGCGCAGAGGGTCGCCAAAATCAAGCCCGGGAACGACCCCGAGGCGCCGACGGCGGCCACATCCCCCCGTCCGGCGCCCGCTTCCCGGAACATCCGGACGAGGGCCCCGGCGACGAGAGGATTCGCCGTCGTCCGCTTGGCTTCAAGCCGTCCGGGGGACGTCGTGATCGACGTATCCTCCCGGCCGATCAAGCCCGTCCGGTTGATGTCGGAGAGAGGATCGATCGGCGGGCCGGACGACTCCCGGCATTCCCGGAGGGCGGCGATCGCCCGGGCCATCAAGGCGGCCGCCCGGCGGGCTTCCTCGTCCGTCCCCGGCGCGGGGAGAGGGGGCAGAAAATAAAAAAACGCCCCGAAAGCCAAGCTCCAGAGGCCGAGCCCAACCAAAACGCCCGCCCGCGTCCGGCGGGATTTCATTTCTTTCCCCGGCGACGATTCGGGCCGCGCCTCGTTCCTCATGGTCCGGTCAGAAAAGGGCGATGACCTCGGCAAGGGCCCAGGTCGCGACCGTCGCCGCGGCCAGGGCGGCCAGCGTCCGAATCATTTTTTGCCGGGCGAGGTTGTTGGCCAGGATGCCGGGAATGACCCAGCCGATCACCCGCAGGTCCAGGGAAGCCGGAAGCAGCGACGGCCAAATCAAGAACCAGGCCTGCCCGATCAGGGCGCCCGCCAGGAGGAGAAAGACGAACCGCCGGCGGCCGAAGAGAAGGACATACCGGGCCGACGCCCGGAAGAGGCCGAGGGCGAGGAAAGCGGCGGCCAAGGTCGCCGCGATCCGGCCGGGCTGGTTGAGATAGAGAGCCAGGTAGGCCGGGACGATGAGGCCGCCGGGGACCACCCCCGTGACTTCGGCCGTGACGAGGGCGACGAACAGGCCGATCAGCATCGTCGTCAACATGGGACCCTCGTTCCCGCGGCGTCCCAGTATTCGACCAGAGCGCCGCCGAGGCCGGCGATGTTTCCCGCGCCCACGACGACGGCCTCGCCGGCCCACAACGGCCAAAGGGCGGCGGTCACCTTCGCCGGAGACCGGCCGGCCAGGACGCCCGCGGCGGGAATTCCCTCCGATCGGGGAAACTTCAGGCGGCCGAGAGCCGGGGCCTGCTCGCCGATGAAGACGACCCGGTCGAACCCGGCGAAAAACCCGTTCCGGATCGCCTCGAGCCACCGTCGCGTCCGGGAAGCGCGGTCGGCCCGGAGATTCAGCAGGGCGATCACCCGCCGTCCCTCGAAGGGGACGCGGCGTCGCGCCCGTTCCAGGGCGATCCGGGTCGACTCCGGCTCATTGGCCGCGAATATCGAAACGAAATGCCATGTTCGGCCGGAGGCGGGCGAGACCATCGACCAGGCCCGAAGATCGCCGAAATCGGGTTCGGCCGAGGCGATTCCCCTTGAGGCCGTCCGGCGGTCGATCCCGGCGCGCTCGGCCACGGCCAGGGACAATCGGACGTTCTCCGGAAAATCCACCGGAGGAAGCGGACCGTCCTCTTCGCCTTGGGGGACGGAAACAAGCCGGGCGTTTTTTCTCCGGGCGGTCCGGGCGAACGCCGGGAAGACCTCCCCCTCCGGAACCAGGACCGTCCCCCCGCCGGGAATGGCGGCCGCCAGCGATTCAGCGATTTCCTCTCTGGTCCGGCCCATTTCCTCCTCATGATCGAGGCGGACGTTCGTTACGGCGAGGAGGCCGGGACGAAGGATCAAGCCGGATTCGACGGCCAGGCATTCCGGCCGGATGCTCATCATCTCGGCGACCAAGGCGTCGACCCCCAGCCGGGCGGCCAAAGCCAACACCCTCTTTTGCTCCAGGACGGAAGCCGGACCGGGACGATCGATTTCCCGTTCACGGCCGTCGGGAAAAATCAGAACGGGCTTCGAACCTGTCGTTTTAGCCAAGACGGCGCGGCCCGAGGCGCGGAGGGCGGCCGCCACCTGGCGGGTGACGGCTGATTTTCCCCGGGTTCCGGTCACGCAGATCCGCAGGGGGACTCGGGCGCGGAGCCGCGCCAGCCGCCGCCGTTCAAGGAGGAGAAACCCGCTGAAGAGAAGCAGAAGGATGAAACCGCGGAGAAGCATGCCCACGTGCTTATTCTATGGAAAGCTCCGGGAAATACCAACTCTCGCTCTAAAAAAAAGAGGCGGAAGATTGGGTGTCTTCCGCCTCCCCACTGAAAGGAAGAGAGTTGAAGGATATTGGGAAGGCACGGTATAGGTGCCTGTCTTTTATTATGCAGGAATCATGCCAATGCCGTTTTAGGCTTGATTTACCTAAAAAGGGCTGAAAATTCCTTTGCCCGTAATTATTTCCCGTAAAAATTCTTTACGAACGTAAACTTTATTATCGTTATAAGCTTATTTACATCGGCCGGCCGGAGGCGTATTCGTCTTTCCTGAGAAGATAATCGATCGACCGGTTCAAAGCGTTGAGATCCAAGGGCTTGGCGAAGAAATGACTGATCCGGAGACGCGCGAGGACCTCGGGTTCGATCAAGTCGGCATAGGCCGAAATCAAGATGACTTCTCCTCCATATCCGTTCCGGCGCAGCGATTCAACGAGCTCGATTCCGTTCATGTCGGGAAGGCGGTAATCGGCGATCATCAAGTCAATGGAGGTGCTTTTGAAACGGGATTGAGCTTCCGCTCCATCCTTGGCCAAGTACACCCGGTAGGATTTGTTGAGAATAAGGAAAAACGTCTTGCGGATGGACTCTTCGTCATCCACGATCACGATTTTTTTTGCGGCCATTATTACCATCCTTTGAACGATACGCGGTAATTACTGCATGATTTGTGCCAACTGATGTTCCGAAAGCCAGGCGGAAATACCGCCGGGATCTTTTTTGGCGTAAGGGTTCTTTAAAAAAAGTAAAGAGACGAGGATCGGAGCGGACGTCTAGCCGGGATTATTCATAAGAAAAATTCCGGTCAGGTCGTCAGCTGGTAGTCCTTGATTTTCTTGTCCAAGGTCGGCCGGCTGATCCCGAGGATCTCGCTGGCCCGGATTTTTGATCCCTTGACCGCGGTCAGAACGTATTGAATATACTCCTTTTCCACCTCGTCCAGAGGCACGAGTTCCCGGGCGCAGGGTTTCTTCTCCTCCGATTCCAGGGGAAGGTTTTCGAGAAGAATCACGTCTCCCTTGGCCAGGATCACGGCCCGGATCAGGGCGTTTTCCAACTCCCGGACGTTCCCCCGCCACGAGTTCTCCTGAAGGGCGGCCATCACTTCGGGCGGAATTTTGCGGACGTTTTTCCGGAGCTCCCGGTTGGTTTTTTCCAAAAGATAGGCGACGAGGTCCGGGATGTCCTCGGTTCGCTCGCGAAGAGCCGGGATCTTGATTTCAACGACCTTGAGGCGGTAATAAAGATCCTCCCGGAACCTCCCGCTGTCGATTTGAGCCCGGAGGTTCTGGTTGGTCGCGGCGATGATCCGGGCGTCGGTCTTCATCGTCTTTTCCCCGCCCACTTTCATGAAATCACGGGTTTCGATGACCCGGAGGAGCTTGGACTGGAGGTTGGACGAAACATCGCCGATCTCATCCAAAAACAACGTCCCCTTGCCGGCGATTTCGAATTTCCCCTTGGTTTCGTTCACCGCGTCGGTGAAAGCCCCCTTGACATGCCCGAAAAGCTCGCTTTCGAGAAGCGTGTCTTGGATGGCCGAGCAGTTGATGACGATGAAGGGTTCCTCCCGCCAGGGGCTGTTGTAATGGATCGCCTTGGCGACCAGCTCCTTGCCTGTTCCGCTTTCGCCCTGGATCAGGACGTTGGCCCGGGTCCCGGCGACCGAGCCGATCAGCTTGAAGACGTCCCGCATTCCCGGCGAGCTGCCGATGATGTTGTCGATCAAATATTCTTTCTGCTTTTCCGAAACGAGGTAGTCGATCTTTTCCTCGAGGGCCTTGACCTTGAACGCCTTGTCGATCGTCAGGTCGAGGGCGACGAAATCCAGGGGTTTGACCAGGTACTCGAAAGCTCCGCCCTTGACCGCCTCGACCGTGGTCTTCATATCGTCGAAGGCGGTCATGACGACCACCACCGCCCTCGGGGATTTGTCCCGGATCCGGCGCAGAACCTCCAAGCCGTCCAAATCGGGCAACCGGACGTCCAAAAGGACAAGGTCGGGATTCCCGGCGAAGAAGGCCTCCAGGCCGCTTTCCCCGTCCTCGACCGCCCGCGTCTCGCACCCCCGGCGGTTCAGATGAGTGATGAGGGTTTTCCGGATCAAGGCATCGTCGTCGATGATCAGGATGGATTTCATGATTCTCTCCCGATCGGAATTATGATTTCGAACGTCGTCCCGGGTTGGTTCCCGCGGATGACGCGGATCTTTCCTCGGTGAAGCTCGACCAGCTTGCGGGCGTTGGACAGGCCCAAGCCGATGCCCAAGGACTTGGTCGTGAAAAACGGCTCGAAAAT
>JAAZPG010000125.1 GCA_012797375.1 Acidobacteriota bacterium | reverse complement strand
TCCGACCGGCTGAACATCAGCCTGGGCGTCCGCTTCGGCCAGAACTGGGGCGACGTCAAGGGCGTGGACGGGGCGGTCTTCAAATCGAACCACATCGATCCGCGCATCGGCTTCACCTTCGACATCCTCGGCGACAAGACCACCATCCTGAAAGCCCACTACGGGCATTTCGCCGAGGCCATGCTGACGGTCTACCACGAACGGATGAATCCCGTTTCCCAGTTCAACGATTATGTCGGCTACAAGTATGATCCCTACGAAGCCGAGTGGTATGAGACGTGGCGCATCATGCCTAATCCCTACACGATGGACGACAAGATCAAGCATCCCTACATGGCCCAGTTCACGGTGGGGATCGAGCGGGAGCTCTTCAAGGATACGTCGGTCGGCGTGACGTACATCAACCGGAAGTGGAACAACATCATCGGCCGGTACGACCGGGCGGCGGATTATGACACGGTCGATTACTATTCCTACGCCCTCGACGAAACCTTCCAGCTCTACGAGCGGACGTGGGAGACGCTGGAGGCGACCGATTTCCTCGTCACCAACCTCAAGAAAGACGCCAGTCTGCCCTGGGTGCTGACGGACATCTACCGGAAGTACGAGGGCCTCGAGATCCTGTTCAACAAGCGCTTCTCCAACCGGTGGCAGCTGCTGGCCTCCTATGTCTACTCCAAGTCGACCGGAACCCGGGACAACAGCTTCGGCGGCGACCTCGGCTGGGGCGCCGACCCGAGCGATCCGAACAACTACATCAACGCCGAAGGCAACCTGACCAACGACTTCACCCACATGCTGAAGATCCAGGGGACGTATATCCTCCCCTTGGACATCAGCCTGTCGGCCTATTTCCGGACCATCACCGGCGACGCGTGGACGACCCGGGTCAGGACGTCCTACTTCAACCAGGGCCGCATCACCTTCTTCGCCGAGCCCCGCGGCTCCAACCATTACCCGATGCAGACGACCCTCGACCTGCGGCTGGAGAAGATCTTCACCTTGGCCGGCAAGTACCGCCTGGGCGTGATCTTCGACGTGTTCAACGTCTTCAACGACGACACGATTACCAGCTGGGGCACGCGCATCGGCTATGACTGGTTCGAAAACGATTGGCCTTCCTCCAACGGGCACCAGCTCTACGGCATCGCCCGGCCGCGCCAGGCCCGGCTCGGCCTCCGGCTCATCTTCTAAAGCTCCTGTTCGAGCGCGCGCTCAAGGGCGGCGGGGAAACCCGCCGCCCTTTTTTTATCCCCCGAGAGGAGGGGGGCTCCCCGAGACGAACCGCGGAAAACCAATCGTCATGCGGCCGCGCGAAACCTCAGGGAGACGAGGAAGGGAGGAGGTTTGTCCCCAGGGCTGCGGCGAAACGCATGGGGAGAAACCGGCGTTGTCAAAGAACGGCCCCGGAGGCGTTTTTCCCCCGGCCCGGCTTTTGTTAAAATGAAAACGAGGTCGGACATGAAGAAAAAAGCGATTGGGATCGGCGCGGTCGCGGTGATCGCCGCCGCCGGCGTCTTCCTTCTTTTCGGGCGGCGGCCGGCGTCTTTCGGGCGACTGGCCGGGGGCAAGGCTTATAACGTCGTCCTGATCACGGTCGACACGCTCCGGGCCGACCGGATCGGCTGCTACGGGTTCGGCCGGGTCGAGACGCCGGTGATGGACACGTTCGCCGCCCAGGGCGTCCGGTTCGCCCGTTGCACGGACCAGACGCCTCTGACCCTGCCCTCCCACACGACCCTCATGACCGGCATGCCGCCGCTGGTTCACGGCGTCCGCGACAACGGCGGTTTCGTCGTCCCGCCCGAGATCACGACCATGGCCGAACTCTTCAAGGCGAAGGGCTACGCCACGTCCGCTTTCGTCGGCGCTTACGTCCTCGACTCGAAATGGGGCTTGAACCAGGGATTCGATTATTACTTTGACCAGTTTGACCTGAGCCGGTTCGAGAAAATCTCCCTGGCCAGCGTCCAAAGGCCCGGCGGGGAAGTGATGGACGAGGCCCTCCGTTGGCTCGAGACGAACAAGGACGGGCCGTTTTTCGCCTGGATCCACTTGTACGATCCCCATACGCCCTACGATCCCCCCTCGCCCTTCAAGGAAAAATATCCCAACAATCCTTACCTGGGGGAGATCGCCTATACCGATACCCAGCTGGGACGCCTGTGGTCGCACCTGGAGGACAAGGGCCTTCGGAACAAAACCTTCCTCGTGTTCGCGGCCGATCACGGGGAAAGCCTAGGCGAACACGAGGAAATGAGCCACGGGTTTTTCGTCTACGAATCGGCCGTCCACGTCCCCCTCATCTTCGTGACCCCGTTCGCCCGGCTCCGGGGCGTCGTCTCCCCGGCC
>JAAZPG010000124.1 GCA_012797375.1 Acidobacteriota bacterium | reverse complement strand
GGAAACCCGGGACCGTTCTTGCTTTCCCCCACCGGACGGGTTATGATCAAGAGGTCCGACAGGAGGAACATGATGAGACGCATCTTCCCCGCTTCCGGAGTCGCCTTGGCGGTCGTCGCGGCCCTGATCTGGCTGGGACAGACGGGGTGCAAATCCTACAACGAACAGGAGGTCCATTCGTCCCTGGAGGTCGTCGACGTGAGCACCAGCTGGACGATGAAGGAATACCGGCAATGGCCGAATCCTAAGCTGACCCTGGTCCCGACGGTGACCTTCAAGCTCAAGAACAACTCGTCCGAAACCCTCCGCTACATCAACGTCAACGCCATCTTCAAAGAGGTGGACTCGGTCGAGAACCTGGGCGACAGCTTTCATACGGCGGTCCGGGGCGAAGGCCTCGCCCCCGGCGCGACCAGCCCGCCGATCACCCTGAAATCCAATTTCGGCGTGGCCGGTAAAACCCTCGACTCTTTCAAGGCCAATCCCCATTGGAAGTCGTATTACGTCAAGCTTTTCGTCCAAATGGGCGGTCCGCGCCATATTTCGATGGGCGAATATCCGGTGTCCCGGCAGATCGATTTCCAAGAAGACCAGGCCGTCCACCAGAAGGACGAATCGTCGGCCGTCCTGCAGGAAGAGCCGGCGAAGGATTAGCCTCCCGGAGGAGACAAGCCGGCCGGATTCTTTCTCTCCGCCGCCGTCCGGCAGCGGGGGAGTCCTCATGAACACCGAGAAGGCGGAAGGCGGAGGAGTTCCGCCGCGGCTTCCCGCCGCCGGGGGCGGTGTCGGCTGGCCGGCCGGCCGCTTGGGAAAAGCGGTCGGCGTCTTCATCTTTTTCACTCTCGTCGCTTCGGCGGTCTATGCCTTGATCGGGGCGGTCCGCGCTCCGGGGGCGGCCGCCGTCTCCACGGCCGCTTCTGGGAAGGTCCGCAGCGACTATGTTCTCATGCTCCTCGAGTCCTGTCTCGGTCTTCTTATCCTGTTTCTTCCCTCGATGCTCGAGAAGCGCTTCCGGATCATCCTTCCCAGCCGGATGTACCTCCTCTTCGTTGTCTTCCTCTACGCCGCCATCTTCCTGGGGGAAGTCCGCGACTTTTACTACCGGATCCCGCACTGGGACGTCATCCTCCACGCGTTCAGCGGGATCATGCTCGGAGCGCTCGGGTTTTCAATCGTCAGCCTTCTCAATAAAAGCGAAAAAGTAGCCGTGACGCTGAGCCCCCAGTTCGTCGCCCTGTTCGCTTTCTCGTTCGCGCTTTCGCTGGGCGTTATCTGGGAGATCTATGAATTCGCGGCCGACGGCGTCCTCGGGCTCAATATGCAGAAGTTCGCCCTGGAGGATAAAACCTCGCTCGTCGGGCGGGCGGCCCTTGTCGACACGATGAAGGATCTCATCGTCGACGCCCTGGCCGCCTTGGCCGTGTCGGTCTTCGGCTTCCTTTCGATGAAGGCCGAAAAAAGCTGGATCGCCCGGGTGGCCCTCAAGCGGAAACCGGAAGCCGTCAGTTGAGGTCGGCGAACGGATCGGGCTTGAGAATCTTGATGTAGTTTTTCGATTTGATCTCGGCCAGAAACTTATCCACCTCGGCGTTTTGCTTCTGCGTGCCGATTTTTTCGGTGATCGCCCCCCGGGATTCGTCAAAAGTCCGGAGCCGGCTGTCCTTCTTTTCCTCAACCAGGATCAAATACCAGCCGTTCTTGGACTGAACCCAGGGCGTCATCCCGCCTTTGTTCAACGGCTTGACGGCCGCCAGCAGCGTCCGGTCGAGCTCGCCTTCCTTGAACGTCCCCAGGCTTCCCTTGGCCGCTTTGAGCGGCTCGTCGGAATCGGCCTCGGCCACCTCCGCGAACGGCGCGCCTCCCTTGATCTTCGCTTCGATCTCGGCCTTGCGAGCTTCCAGGGCGGCGGCCTCCCGGCCCTCGATCGCCAAGTAGACCGCCCGGAGCTCATATTCCTCGGGAACAACGAATTCGTCCTGGTGCTTTTTATAATAATCGACAATCTCGGCGTCGTCGATCACCACTTTCTGCCCGATTTGATTGCGGAGGACGGCTTCCCGCAGGATCTGCTTTTCCATCGTGGCGATCCACTCGTCGTAGTTGTATCCCTGTTGGGCCAGGGCCCGCTTCAACATCTCATCGTTTTCGATATCATTGGCCCGCTTGATATTCTCGACGACCATTTTCAACTGGTCCGTGACGTTGATGTTCATCTTGCGGGCCATCTGGATGAGCAACAGGTCCGTGATCATTTCGTCGAGGATGTGGGCCTTGGTGTACTCGATCGCCCGCTCCAGGTCCTCCCCCCGGTACTGGGCCCGGGCGGCCATGAGGCGCTCCTCGTATTCCTTCTTGAAATCGGAAAGGGTGATGATGTCATCGTTGACGACGGCGATGATTTCCTCGATGACCTCCCGGGCCGGGACGGCGGCCGCCGCGACGAGAAGGAGAGAGACGGCCAGGATGATTTTCTTCTTCGACATGGCACCTTCCTTATCAGG